>CAZDHN010000831.1:0-2574 GCA_964505115.1 uncultured Planctomycetaceae bacterium | reverse complement strand
CCTTCCGCGATCTGACCAGCTTCTGTTGCCAGAAGTCCCAGAGCAGGTAGTCCCCAGGTGCGGTTTTCGGCCTCTCCCAACCACGGCAACGGGCGGCCACCTCGTCGAGGTTCAGCCGCGCGTGGCGTGGCCCGTCGCCCTCAACGTCAAACAGGCCGAATAGCACGTACGGCCCGTCCGCTTCGCCGGGATTCATCCCCCAGAGAAGATACGGCGAGTTCTCCCAAAGGTCCAAGGGGCGTCCGGCCACCGGCAGCGGCGGAAAGAGCCGTTGGTACATGCTGATATACCGCTCGGGCAACTCGTCGAGCACATCGCCGTAGGTCATCACGGTGCCCGACAGGGCGATCCACGACATCCACATCCGATTCCATACGATCGGCTTCAAGTCGCCGTAGCGAGCACAGACCACCGCGCTGGGATCGTTCAGCCACAAGCGGCGATGGTAGAACCAGACCTGGGCCGTGCGGTAGTAGGCCGAAGGGTTGTCGCCGTGCGAGTCGCCGCTGATACGCAGGTCGTTCGCCAGGCCCATGCCCACACCGATCGGGCCGCCGCCGATCTTGCGATAGAACACCTCGTCGCCCAAGCCACGGCGGATGGCTTCCAGCCCGGCACGCAGCACCTCGATCTTGGTCATGGTCGGATCCTGGTACTTCGGCACGTTCATGGCACTCGCCAGGTAGTCGGTGCTGACATATCGAAACCCTCGCTCGCGCCACGCGCGGGCTGTATCTTCGAAGTACTGCTGCACGTCGGGGCGCGAGGTGTCGAAAATGGCAAGAGCCGGTGCGCCGTACAGGGCCATCAAGGTCCGTGGCGAGCCGGACGACTCGGGTGAGGTGGTTACCTGTTTCTTGCCGGGCGTCGGCTTCCGTTTTTTGGGTGATCGTCCCCAGGGGATTCGCACGTAAACGGAGCCGTCCCGGTCCAGGGCAAACCACTCGGGGTGCTTCTTGAAGACCTCCGAATCGGTCGAGGCCCAATAGGGAGCATACCATACGCCGGGCGTGATCCCGGCCTCGGAAATCAGCTTCGCCAGCCGATCGAAACCGCCGGGGATCGACGGCGACTTGTTGGTCCAGTCGCCATGCACTTGGTAATCGTCGCAAATCCGCATCGCATGAAGACCGCCGCGACCGGCGAAGTACTTCTTCACGTAGGGAATGTTCTCCTCAACGCCTTTCTCCAAACCGTTCTTGTACGTAGCCATTTTCGTGTGCATCCAGCCGGCGTACCAGGTACACCAAGCGACGCGTGCCGGCCAAATCCTGGCCCCGTTGATCTTGCCCGCCAGATCGGCGTAGCGTTCGAGTTGTTCCAACGGGTTGGCGTCGAGCGAGACGAAGAGCGTGTCGGTTTCGCGCGAGGCACCGGGCATCAGCAGGCATCCGTTGCAGTCGCCGTAAGCACGAAAGACCGGCTGTCCGTTCGGATCGATGACCGTGAAGCGGTTGAGGTTATGCTTGCCGGTCAGATAACCGGCGGCCAGGGCCGGTGACTCCAGGGCAATCGTCTCGGTGCTTTTGAGCTTCTCACTTTCCGGCTGAAGGATCGTGGGGAGCGGCTTGCTCGTGCTGGTGCCGTTGAGCAGGATGTGCGGCTTGCCGGGATCGTGCTTCTCGATGAAGGTGCCCTCCAGCGGGCTGATTTGCGCCAGGGCAAGCGGTTTGTCGCCGCTGTTCGTTACCGTCAGGACGAACGTGAAGCAGCGGCCGTCCAACGCCTTGATCGTCCATATCTGGTCAAGCTGCTTTTTGGTGTCGGTTAGACGCAGCGTCGTCCGCTTGCCTTCCGTTTGGATTTCCACCCGATAACGCGGATCACTGCCGCCGAGCGTTGTACCCTTGCTGAGTTTCACGGCCGGCTGGGCATTCTGCATCCAGGGCGTGCCACGCCCGTCAAGCAGCTCCAAGCCGTGCCGGTCGCCCGAATCGCGGACAACCGCTACGGCGTGAACAGGGCCAACCGAGCAAGTCAGAAGTATTAGCGAAACGATCAATCGGTGAAGATTCATGAGAGATTGACTTTCTGATCTGTTGTTTAGCCGGCGGGCTTGGCCGCCGTGTTTGTCTCTGATCGCACTGACGCCGCCCAACGCGGCGGGCAAGCCCGCCGGCTAAACGAATGTCGACCGCGTTAACAACCATGCAAGGCTTTCGCCCGGCATATTGACTCGCCCTCGCCGGCCGTCAATACTATCGTGAACCAGCGTCGGGCGGGCCCGCCCGCTAACCGCCACATTCAACGGAGGTGTCACGATGCAAGCCACGTTCAGCAGAACAAAGTATGACCTATCTCGTTCGTTACGTCCACTAAGTCTCATTCTCGCCTGCCTCATCGTATTTCTATCGCTAAACGTCGGACACTGCGAGGAAAAACCGAAGAATAGCGGCGTGCCAAATATCGTCGTGATTTTCGCCGACGACCTGGGATACGGCGACCTGGCTTGTTACGGGCATCCGACAATCGCCACGCCGAACCTCGACCGCATGGCGGCGGAAGGCCAGAAGTGGACCAATTTCGGTTCATCCGGTTGAAGCGTAGCTGGGCCACGGGATCGCCAACATTAGG
>CAZDHN010000830.1:0-2580 GCA_964505115.1 uncultured Planctomycetaceae bacterium | reverse complement strand
ATAAGCGTGACAATTTTGTCTGCAGTGCTGATTGTCACCATACCCGAGCCGAACAGCCCGCCGATGGTCTGAATCGACCCAGACGTGTAGCCGCTCGGATAAGCCAAGTTGAGGTTGCCACTCGGGCCGATTGTGACGTCCCCGGTCACGGGAAGGGAGTTGTTGCCGGAGTAAAGCCCGATGCTGCCGCCGTCGATGACCGTCCCGCCGCTATAGGAGGTGGAGCCGCCGGCAACCGTCAAGGAACCGGAGCCGATCTTGTGGACCCCGCCGGTGCCGGACATGTGGCTTTTTCCCGTCCAGTCGCCCGTCTGGACCGTGAGCGTGGCGCTACCGAGGGTCACCGTGCCGCGGTTGCCGAGTCGGTTGAGCGTCTGGTCCTGACCGTTCAGGTCGAAGGTGCCATTCGAATTGACCTGGACACTGCTGGTCGTCTTGATCCGGTTGTCCCCGCCGGCGAGTCTCAGCGTGCCGCCGGGCTCGCTTGGTGGGTCTGTTCCGATGGTGGTCTCGCCGGTATAGGTGTTCTGCGCGCTGAGCACCAGCGTGCCGTCGCCCAGCTTGGTCAGTGTTCCGCCACCGCCGATGACGCCGGAGAGGGTCAGGTCATTGGCCGAGGAGTCATTGGTGACGACCAGATTGCTGGCCAGCGTGATCTCGGACGTGATGCTGTCGCCGTTGCTGGTGGCCGTCTGCGTCAGGAGGGCGTTGTCGGCGGAAACCTCGAACCTGAGCGAGCCCCCACCCGACCCGATGGCGTAGCTGTGGCTGGCGTCCGTGTCGCCGATGTTCAGGGTGCCGACGGTGATAGCCTGATTGAGATTGATAGTCTGGGTGCCCGTGACGTTGGCCGTGACGTTGGCCACGTCGCCGATTGCGTCGGGGAATGTTCCCGCGGTACCCCAGTTGTTAGGATTCGAGGTATCGTTCCAATCATAGGTTCCCGTGGCCATGGGCGTCCAGGTGTACGAGGTTGCCCGAACCTGTGGGGCCAGGGCTAACAGGCAGACCACGCCGGCCGCAGCCGCGGCCAGCAGTAATCGTCCCACATGCCTGAACACGGCTGTCTTCCTTGGATTACCTTTTCCTGTAAGTCTTGTTTTGCAGTTCATGATAGCTCTCCCATATTAAACGCCCAGGGTCAACAAGATCTCATTTGTCTATAATAATTCCAAGCCGGCGCCGTTACGATTGCGTGGCATTGGCACATTCCCCCGTCGAACTTCGTTCTTGATCCTCATAGTATCCACCCTTCCCGGTACTCGCGCCTGATGTACTGTCCTGCCTCCGGGTCGTTGGTTACCTTCAAGTTGACGGGATCCCATTGGATCTTCTTTCTCAGACGATATGCCACGTTGCCCAGCAGGACCGCCTCGGTCAATGCGCCGGAGTAGTCGAAATTGCAGGTGGTCGGGCTGCCGGTCTTGCAGGCTTGGATCCACTCCTTGTGATGTCCGATTGAGTCCGGAATGGTCGGCTCGGGCGGTTTGAAGTCGGCGAATTTCTTCTCCGGCAGCAGCATCCGCCTGGAGTAATTGGCCAGCAACATCCCCTTGGAACCGACGAACAATACGCCGGCTCCCAACTTGGGCATGTCGGGATACTTTTCTCGTGCCGGCGGCTTGCTGCCCTGATGCCAAGTCATCACAACCGGCGGCAGTTCACCCCGGGCGGGGAATTCGTAGGCGATGGTCTGTGACGACGGCGTACTTTCCGGTTTCCACGGCGTCCCCTCCGACTGGACCGTGGCAGGATGACGCAGCTTCAGTGCCCAGAACGGTAGATCTATATAGTGGCAGCCGAAATTCCCCAGTCGACCGGCGCCAAAATCCCACCAGTAGTGCCAATCGTGGGGCACGTAGCAGGGATGGTATGGGCGATGCGGAGCCGGCCCCAACCACAGGTCCCAATTCAAACCGGCAGGCACCGGCGGGGTATCGGTGGGCCGATCGTAGCCGCCCGCGCCGCCGCCAATCCAGACGTGAGCCTCGCGGACCGGCCCGATCGCGCCGGATTGGACCAACT
This sequence comes from uncultured Planctomycetaceae bacterium, assembly GCA_964505115.1. Lineage (GTDB taxonomy): Bacteria > Planctomycetota > Planctomycetia > Pirellulales > Thermoguttaceae > CAZDHN01. Next base: position 555 of record CAZDHN010000830.1, on the reverse strand, counting down.
CGACCACGCGGCGGTAGTTGCCGCCGGCATGAATCTGAGTGCCCATCTGCGTGGCCAGCTTGTTCTTGGTGGCCACTTCGGCCATCACGCGAGACTCGTAGACCGAATGGGCCAACGGCTTCTCGCAGTAGCAGTGCTTGCCCAACTTCATGGCCATCACGCTGGCCGGGGCGTGGATGTGGTTGGGCGTGGCAACCACCACCGCGTCGATCTGGCGGCCCGTCTCGTCAAGCAGCTTGCGGAAGTCGTGGTATCTCTTGGCCTTGGGATACCTCTGGAAGCTTTTTCCGGCGCGGCGCTCGTCCACGTCGCACAGGGCAACGATGTTCTCACTGGCAGCCACGGTGTTCAGATTGGCCGCGCCTCGTCCGCCGCAGCCAATCACGGCTAGGTTCAGCTTCTCGTTGGGTGAATTGCCTTCGGCCAGGAGATTCCTGCCGCCGAACAGCCAGCCTCCTAGGCCGACAAGGGCGGTCTTCCGCAGCACGCCACGGCGAGTGAGAGGGTTCGACATGGTATGGTTTTCCTCGGCGTATGGTTTTCCTCGGGTAGCTT
>CAZDHN010000829.1:0-2584 GCA_964505115.1 uncultured Planctomycetaceae bacterium | reverse complement strand
CCTCGTTGTGGCGGCGGAAGAACCATCCGCGCCGGGGCGGCGCTTGGATGACCACCTGCTTGGCGCCCAGTTCGGCCAGCACGCTGTTCAACCCGGCCAGACCCCCTTGGAGTGTCGAGCAGTATTCTCCCAGCGACTCGGCCGACCGGCCCATCGCTTCGGCCGACTGGCCCGACGCCTCGGCCGACCGGTCCATCGCCTCGGCCAACTGCTGCTGGACCGTTTCGGCCTTCTGGCTGAGCGTGATCAGGTTCTGCTGGAACTCGGCGACCATCAGGTCGAGGTCGTCGATTTGGCCGACGTTTTCGTTTTGGTGCTCGGTGAGCCGCTCGTTTATTTCACCCCAGCCGCGGACGGCCTCGTCGGTGAGCGCGGCGCCGATCGATTCCAGCTTCTCGGTCCAGGTCTTTAGTTCGGCGTGATGCGGCGCCATGGCCGCGTTAATTGCCTTTTGAAGCGCCAGGCTGTTGATGCCCGTGCTGGGCTGAAGAGCGGCGTCCTGGCCGTCGTTGAGCCGCTTCAGGAGGTTCTCGTTGCAGTACTCGTCGACCGAGTTGAGCAGGTCCTCTTCCGACTTCTGCATGGAACTGGTGGGAAACATCACCAGCATGCTCATCACCAGGGCGACGAGCGTGGTGTCGAACGCGGTGGCCAATCCGCCGGTGACACTGTTCAACGAATCCTTCAACACGGAGATATCCTGGGCCCCTTCGAGCGAGCCGGAAAAACCTCCGACCGCCGCGCTGATGCCGATTACCGTGCCGATGAACCCGAGGATCGGGATGGCCCAAATGAAAACGTTCAGCAGCGTGTAGCTCGACTGGACCGCGTTGTTGTCGAGTTCCGAGTGGGAGGCCAGCATTGCGGCGACCTCCGGGTTGCTGTTTCGAGCGCGGAAGTGTTCCAGCCCCCGCACAACCCGGTTTATGAGGAAGCTCGCGCCCGGCTCGACCGGCAAGTCGTGAACGTGCCGGAGGAACTTGTCGAGCGACTCCTGCGTAATGTCCTCCGAGAGATCGTTGGGTAGCAGGTCGAAGAGCATCGAGCCCTTCTGCCGCTTCAGCTTCCGCGACTTCAGCACGAGGATGGCAAGCGACCAGAACAGGAAAAATGTTAGGACGAACGGTACCCAACCGCGGTCGAGAAACAACTCGCCAAAGTAATATTCGGAAAACGGATACAGCGCGGCAAGGAATGCCACGGCACACACCAGGCCTATTAGGCAGCTACTGAGCATGCTGACGTTGGTCCGGTCGGACCAGGCGTTGCCGGACGCCGTCTGCTTGGCCGGCCGGCCCGTGCGTCGCTTCTGAGTTTTCGTGGCTGAAACACGGCTGGGGGCGGAGGCGGTGATCCCTTGAAAGGCCTCGGTGCCGTCGCTTTCCGGCTCCGGCTCCGATTCGACCGGCGGCGAGGGGACGAGAACCGATGCCTTGCAGTAAGGGCAAGCCGCCTTCCGGCCGGCCGACTCTTCCTGTACCTTCAGCCGCTTGTTGCAGTGGGGACACTGAAACGTGAAGTACATCGCCTAAACTCCAATTCACACGGTGTTTTGTGTTCCGATAGCTCGCGGCCGGCCCACCCTAAAGACGGGGTCGCGCCGGCAGCGGCGAGCATGCCATCTATTATACTCGCAAGATCGGGCAAGACTATTCATTGCCGCAAATCTTCAGCTACATCCGACCGCCGGGCGGGCGCGACGAAAGGGGACAGGTCCATGTTTTCGGCCTGCAATTCCAGCGGAATGGACAACCAACCGGCCGAAAAATGGACCAGTCCCCGGTGCAAGCGTGGCGAACCGCTAATCCAGCGTGGGCAGAACCAGTTCGCCGCGTGCCTGGGCCTCGGTGTTGCGGTAGGAGCCGAAGAATTCCGAATTGCAGTCCAGCCAGAGCGTTAGGCGATGGAAGTCCTGCTCGGAAAGCTTCACGTCGTGGTGCTTCGGTTGCATGTAGTCCAGCAGCTTGGACGCCCGGGCGCCGAACTGACCGGCGATGGTTCGGCTGCCTCCATGAACGCCCGACTTAATCGAACCGTTGCTCACATGGAAGTAGAACCCGTATTTCCTGGCCAAATTGGCGTACGATCGGGTCCAACCGTACTTGCCCTCGATGGGGCCCGTCAGGTCCAACGCCTTCTTCTCCTGGTGGCAGCCCACGCAATTGCGATCCAACACGGGTTGAACCAGCCGGACGTAGCTAAACGGATTCGAGCCGTCCACGTCCGCTTCGATCATCGACGGCGCCCGCCGCATGGCGTCGATCAGCTTCTTGTGAAATCGGCGGCTTCGACCCAACGATGCGTACGTTGGTCTCCGGCGGTCTTCTGATTCGCGCGGGCCGCGCCTTTCGTTGGCACTACTCACCACGGCCGGGAGACGATTATTTGCCTGCCCGCCGGATGCGGGCACGCCGGATGGTCGGGTAGTCCCTGAGCCTGGCACGGCTTGCCGGGCTTTGATGCCACCCGACAAGGTCTGGCCACTTCATTAAAGTACGCACTCTGTTTCAGGGGCTTGCCACACGGAACCCGATTTTATTGTTCTCATTGGCCGGATCGTAGGAATTGCGGGAAGAGGCCCTCA
>CAZDHN010000828.1:0-2588 GCA_964505115.1 uncultured Planctomycetaceae bacterium | reverse complement strand
CAGCCGATAGGAACTCGTTGTACCGGTCCTCGTCGAAGCCGTACGTTTCGTGCGGCAGGTCATCGAGGTACGTTGCCCGCACCTCCACGGGGCATAACTTGCCGTTGGCAGTCCAGATGGCATGGGTCAGCCGTTCGGCAAATTCCTCTTCGCTCTCGCCACCGCAAAGATGGCCCTCGCCGTACGCGAGCAGCTTGTCGTCATAAGGGGGCCAGCTCTCGAATGACCATTGCGACTCGGCCGCTTTCTTGACGGCCTCTTCCCGCGACGGGTTGGGGCCGGTGATTTCCACTTGCATCTCGTACGAACGGCTCATGGGCTTCTCTCCTGCGAGCAGAACCCGCCGCCGGGATGGGGCGGGTTGACCACTGTATAAGGGTTGTCGTTGAACATCATCGCGACGGGCACGAAGTCGAACTTCTTCTCCGGCTCGTCCGGGTGACGGTTGACGGCGCAGATGACCGCCACTGTCTCGCCGCTGGTGGCGTGCTGACATTCCATTAGGGCAACATCCCCGGCCAGCACGGCCCGACGAAGTGTCTCGAAGTTCTGCTTGTGGCCCACGGGAATTGACATGAGCTACTCCTTGCCGCGTCCGGCAACCTCAAGGTGCTGAAAATTGGGAAACTCGGTAATCGGCGCCTCTATGCCGAGGTCCCCTGCCTGGTCGCCGAGTAGGTCCATCAGTTCACCGGCAAATGCGGCTATCATCTCGTTCCACTGACCAACCTCCTCGGCCAGTGCACGAACATTGCGGTTTGTCCAGAAGTCGCCCTCGTCGCTCACGTCTTCCAAGATGCCCAGCGACTTGGCCTGGTCGAGCACCCGGATGACGGCCAGGTGGCACCGCAGGAAGTTTTGGACGCCGCCGCATTCGGCGTTGCTGGCATATTGCGTCTTACAAAAACTCTGCCAAGACCAGCCGGACAACCGCGTACGGATCTTTCGTCGGCGATACGGCCAATCGGAATCGGTTACCTTGATTTCGGCCGGATAGCGGCAGAGGCCGAAATTGGCCGATTCGCAGCCGTCTCCGGGCAGCGTCTCGAAGGCGATCAGGTGCGTGGGGGCCACATTGTAACTGTATGTACGACCGCCCGGCGCGGGCCGATCAATATATTGGCCCGCCTGGATCAACAGCCAGCGATGCGGATCATCCTGGTCGCACCGCTCGAACTCACACTCCTCGCCGGTCAACTCGACGATGTCTTCGACTTTGGCAAACGGCAGATCCAACGCCCGGCCACGAAGCCGGGCAACCAACTCGCGGGCCTTCTTCGCGCTGCGCGTGGCGGATTTCAGACTGTAGTGAATGGTTAATCCCATGGGTTGTCTCCAAGGTTGTTGCGTGAGACGTGTGACTGTGGCGTCATCAGTTGTTTGACGGATCGCTCCGCCGGACCTTGCGGCCCGGCTTGGAGATGACGGTGCGGTTGCCGGTGTAGATGCCGCCAGGTGCGTCGGCGTTAAGGCAGCGACCGCTGGCCCAAGTCCGCAGCCTTTCTACAGATTCGTGGGCCGTACGCGCTACCGGCACCACGTTCTGGGCCGCTTCCGCCAGAGGCACGTCCAGTAGCGCGGCCAAGCGGCAGCAAGACCGCACCTCGGCGCCGGTCCAATTTGCATCTACCGGCTTCGGCTGCTTTGGGTCGAGACCGAACAGGTCGATATACAATTTCCATATCGCATGCTTCTGCCCCGTACCAGGTAGATCGAGGAAATAAACGGCGTCGAACCTCTCCGATCGACTGAACTCCGGCGGGAGCTTCGTGATGTCGTTGGAGGTGCCGACGAAGAAGACGTCCGACTCGTGGTCCGACAGCCAGGTCAACAAGGTGCCGAACAGCCGGGCGCTCACGCCGCTGTCGGTCTGGCTGCTGGAGGCGGCACCGCTGAGCGCCTTTTCCAGTTCGTCCACGAACAGTACGCAAGGCGCCATGGCGTCGGCGATGTGCAGTGCCTGGCGGATATTGGCCTCGGTGGCGCCGACCAGCGAACCCATGAGTGTGCCGACATCCAGGATCAACGTGGGGCGGCCAGTTGCGGCGCCAAGTGCCTTCGCGAAAGCACTCTTTCCCGTACCGGGTACGCCCAACAGCAGCACGCCGCGCGGGCGCTTGAGCGTGTCCAGGTTCCCCTGCCGCCGCATCGCGCGGAGGCAGAAGCTCTTCAGTGCCTCTAGCCCACCCAGGTTGTCGAACGATTCGCCGCCACGGTGCAGTGTGAGCAACCCGCTCTTCTTGAGCATCTGGCTCTTGAGTTCCCAAACGGACTCGGGCCTCACCTGGCGGTCTCTGACCAGGCTGAGGCTGAAGGCGTTTTCGGCCTCGAATCGGGTCAGACCGGCGGCAGCGTCCAGAACGGTTTCCAGGTTGTCTCCCTCAGGCAACTCACCATCCTCGGTAGCGATCCCTTGGGCGATCTCTTCGAGCTGCTTGCGATCGGGCAGGTCGTGCTCAACCACAACCATCAGCTTCTCCAGCTCGGTCGGTATGTCGACCTGTGCTGACAATACGACCACGAACGTCCGATCCTGCTTTCCCGTGGTAATCTGCTGGACCAGGGCCTGCACGATTTCAGCGGACCCC
>CAZDHN010000827.1:0-2594 GCA_964505115.1 uncultured Planctomycetaceae bacterium | reverse complement strand
CCCAAGACGGCGACTGGGAGGAAGGCCGAGTTGTCGAAGAACAGCCCTGGGAGATGTCCAAGTCGATGGCAGGCCATGCCATCAACAAGGGTAACACGGTCCTGGTTTCGGATCTCGCGGCCGATAACCGATTCTCGGAAGAGTTTCTCCAGCAGCAGGGCGTGGTCAGCGCCATGACCGTTCCGGTGCAACTAATCGACAAACCACTCGGTACGCTGGCCGCTTATCGGACCGAGCAGCGCGAGTTCACGGCCGACGACGCCCGCTTCGTCGAAGCCATCGGCCAGTTGCTATCTTCGCTGGTTGCCCGGTTCAGCGCCGAGGAAGTGTTAAAAGAACGGCGTAGCGCGACGGGTAATAGGGGAGTCCTGCAAAGTGTCGAAATCGCACTGGCCGGCGGAGTTGGCACGGAAGCATCGCCCGAGGCCGGAGATGAGTATCGAACGAGCCCGCGCCACGGGTACGAGCACGGCCAACTGGTCGCCCGGATGCTCAACGGGCGACTGCCCGCGCCGGCCGACTTTTTCGAGGTGGATTGCAGAGACCTCTCCGCCGGAGGAGTCTCCTTCTACCTGGATAGTCCACCCGATTTCGACACGCTGGTGGTTGCCCTGGGACGTCGGTCGGCACTGTCGCACTTCGCCGCGCGAGTTGCGCACGTGGCCAAAGTCCAACACGCCAACCGGCAACAGTACCTAATCGGTTGCCAATTCACCGAGCGCGTATACATTTGAGGGAAGTTGAGAAGCGAAGCCCCGACTTCCGATCTTCGGCCTCCGGCACTACCGTCCCGCCCGCTCCAGTTGTTCAAGCATGTCGGCAAGCGCTTCGTGGTTTTCGGCCGTCTGGCGAACCACCATCGCCCTGCGCGGTTGCCAGTAGAAGATCGTGCCGTTCCCGCCAACATCTTCCCAAGTGTTCGGCGCAATGACCTTCTTGATCAACTCGACCAGGTCCGGGCCGTGATCGTCGTTCCCGGCGGCACCGAACGCGCCGCCCTGCATTCCGCCACCAAAACCCTGTTGGCCGCCAAAACCCTGTTGGCCGGCAAAGCCCTGTTGGCCGCCAAAACCCTGTTGGCCGCCAAAACCCTGTTGGCCGGCAATACGCTGTCTGCCGAAACCCGGCGCGAAAAAGGGCTGTCCGCCGAATTGCTGGGCCAGTGGGTCGGCTTTACCGTCCGCTATCTCTACGTTCTCCGCCCGAGCCTTTTCTGCCAGACGCTTCTCGCGCAGAACCCGTTTGGTGATTTGGTCGGACAACTGAAGTAGCCGGCCACGGACCTTGCCGCGGAGTTGCTCTTTCTGGGCTCGGGCGAGTTGGTCGTCACGCTCCAACTCGCCGTATAGGGCGATGAATTCTTTGGCGGCCGCGTCGGCCTCCGTGTCGGACGGCCGAGCCCAGAGTCGTAATGCCGCCCGGACTGCCTCGCGAAGTTCCGGCCCGGTTCGCAAGGGGGCTGGCTGTTCGACGCTGACAGCCGCCGATGTCGTTTCGCCGGGCGGAGAGACCGCCAGCAGCGCAGCGCAAATCAGAAACGTGGACATGATAGGACCTCCTTCTCTGTTCCCAAAAAAAGGCCTCGATCAGTGTATTGACCATCAGGGACAAATGGTCCCCTTGAAAAGAATCGGTCACTACGATTTTTATCCTAATGGTTTCCGCCAATTCCGGCAAGCGGCTTTCCGGGCCGGCGGGCCGGTTGGACCTTTGCGCCGCCGTAACCGTTCACGGCCAGCCGGGGACTGGTCCATTTTTCGGCCGAGAGACGCCTTTTGCGAATAGACGATGGCCGAAAATATGGACCTGTCCCCCTCTCGCCACGAAAGGGGACAGGTCCATGTTTTCGGCTTGCGCCTCCAGTGGTGTGGACAATCAAGTGACCGAAAAATGGACCAGTCCCCGGTGTAAACGCCGCTATTTCTGCCGGGGGGTTCCAATGCAATACAGATGATGCAGGGTGCGTAGATAGATGCGGCCCGCGCAGATGGCGGGCGTGGCGAAGCCGCCGTCGGCCAGATCGTTGGTGGCCAGTAGTTTGAACTTCCGGCCGGCCTGGAAGACGTAGGTTACGCCGTCTTCGTTAACCGCATAAATTTCCTGGCCGACCAGGACGGGTGAGGAACTGAATCCGCCATCGAGTTGTTCTTTATAGATGATCTCGCCCGAGTCGGCCTCGACGCACGTCAGCCGGCCGCCGTCGTTGAGCACGTAAAGCAGGCCGTCGCTAAGTAGTGGCGAGGGCGCGTAGGCGGCGCCTTTCTTGTTCTTCCAAACGACGTGCGTGTCGGTCACGTCGCCGGAGCCGTCCGCCCGAATCGCCATGATGACCTTTCGCGGATAGCCGGCCGTTGCGAAAACCAACTCGTCGCTCGCGACTATCGTGGCGGCGGCCACGGTGGTCGGCCCGTCGCAGTACCAGAGCCGCTCGCCCGAGTTCGGGTTGTAGGCGGTAACGCGGTACGGTCCGGCGATCAGCAGTTGGTCGCGGCCCGATACGCGCGCCACGATTGGGCTGGCGAAGCTGGCTCGGTTCTCGCGGCGGATGCGCCAGGCGATCTTGCCGGTTTGGCGATGCACGGCCGCCATGAAGC
>CAZDHN010000826.1:0-2604 GCA_964505115.1 uncultured Planctomycetaceae bacterium | reverse complement strand
CACTAGTGGAACTGCTTGTGGTGATTACGATCATCGGTATCTTGATCGCCTTGCTGCTGCCGGCCGTGCAGTCGGCCCGGGAGGCGGCCCGGCGGTTGCAGTGTGCGAACCATCTGAAGCAACTCGGCCTGGCCTTGCATAATTACCACGGCAGTTACGGCTTCTTCCCGCCCGGAGTGCAGTTCGACGAAGGCGAGGTGGCTCGCTACAGCGACAACTTCCGCCCCAATTGGGTTATCCTTTCGCTCCCCTACATGGAGCAGCAGCCGCTTTACGATTCGTTCGACTTCGACCAGACCATCTCGCACGCCAATAATCGCAAGGCTCGAGGAACGACGCTACCGGTCATGCTCTGCCCCAGCGACCCGAGCAACGAGGTGAAGTTCGTCGGCACGACCACAACCGAGGGCGACAACTGGGCTCGGGGTAACTACGCGGCCAACGGCGGCGGAGGGTACATGCTCGAGACCGACCGCTATGACGCCATCCACGGCGCGAACTCGCCCGGCTGGAAGCACAGGTGGTTTCGTGGCGTGATGAGCCACAACGTCTCCGTGCGGATGGCCGGCGTATCCGACGGCACCAGCCATACGATCCTGCTGGGTGAGGTGCGAAGCGGCGTCTCGGATCACGACCGGCGCGGCACCTGGGCCATGGGAACCGGCGGCGCAAGCGCGCTGTTCGCCTACGGGTCGCGCTCCGGTGCCAACGGGCCGAACGTCTGCAACGAGAACTCCGACGACGTCGAAGGCTGCGAGTATCTCGAAAACACCTCGCCGGGCGCCGGAACTCTCACCCGCCAGTGCATGACCTGTTTCGGCTGCGGAAGCTGCCAGGCGACCGTCCGCAGCCGTCACGCCGCCGGCGGCGTCTTCGTGGCCTTCGTCGACGGGAGCGTACACTGGATCAGCAACTACGTCGAGACGAACGGGAGCTACGGATCGTTCGGAAGTGTCTGGGACCGGCTCATCTCGCCCATCGACGGCCAGCCCATCGACGGCACCAAGCTGGCCTTGTGACGACTGATGATGCCACCCGACTTTGGCCAACTACCAGCACGCCGGGCTACTCTCATGCGAAGACCAATGCAAAGAACACTTTGGGCGCTGCCTTTGGGGCTGCTTCTGGCGGTCGGGTGTGGCACGAGTCATGTCGAGGTCGTGCCGGCCGGCGGCACGGTCAAGTTCAGCGACGGAACCGTACCGCATGGCGAGGTGGCAATCGTCAGCTTCAGCCCGGTCGGAAAGGACAAAAGACACGTCAACAAGGGCGCTTCGGCCGACATCCGGCCCGACGGAAGCTTCAAGCTGATGACCGTCGAGCCGGATGACGGCGCCATACCGGGCAAGTACAAGGCGATCGTGGTTGTCCACAAGACGTACCTCGGCCAGGAGTCGCTCGTGCCCGGCAAGTACACCAGGCCCGACGCCACGCCGTTTGAAGTCACCGTCGAGTCGGACGGTCCGAACGAATTCACGTTCGTCCTGGAAAAGCCCTGAGCCTAGCCGGCATTTCTCATCATGGCGTGCCACTGCTTCAGAATAAGTGACACACGCCGCTTATCGCCCATCTCTTGCCAGGGCGGAGCGTTGGGGTGATAATGCCCCTTTCCGCTTTCCGCTTTCAGACGAGATACCCCATGCCGCACGATATCATCGAGTTGCGAAGCGATACGACCACCAGGCCTTCACCGGAAATGCGCCGGGCGATGGCCGAGGCGGCGGTCGGGGACGACGTGCTGGGTGAAGACCCGACCGTCAACCGGCTGCAGGAACGCATCGCCGAGATGCTGGGCATGGAGGCGGCAATTTACGTGCCCTCGGGCACGATGTCGAACCTGATCGGCGTAAGGCTGCATTGCTCGGCCGGCGACGAGATGATCTGCGAGGCGGAGTGCCACATCTATTACTACGAGCAGGCCGGCTACGCGCAGCTTAGCGGTGTCTCCGCCCGAACCGTGCAGGGCGATTGCGGCGTGTTGCGGCTCGAGCAGCTCGAAGGGCTCGTGCGCCGCTCCGACAACCCGCATTTCGTCCACACCCGGCTGGTCTGTCTGGAAAATACCCACAATCGGGGCGGCGGGCGGATACTGCCCTACGAAACGGTCGAGAGCATCTGCGACTGGGCCCGAGAGAACGGGCTGAGAACCCACATGGACGGCGCCCGGCTGTTCAACGCCGTGGTGGCCAGCGGCATTGAAGCTCCCCGTTGGACCCGGCATTTCGACACGGTGAGCGTCTGCTTCAGCAAGGGGCTTGGCGCTCCGGTCGGTTCGGCGTTGGCCGGATCGCGCGAGCTGATCGCCCAGGCCCTCCGGCATCGAAAGGTGCTTGGCGGCGGGATGCGCGAGGCGGGCATAATTGCGGCCGGCGCGCTTTACGCCCTGGAGAACAACGTCCAACGGCTGGCCGACGATCACGCCAACGCCCAGCGGCTGGCCGACGGCATCCGCGGCATCGACGAGCTGCGGTTGGCGCCCGATCAGGTCGACACGAATCTCGTCTTCTGGCGAGTCGACCCGGCCTGGGGCACCGCGGCCGAGTTGCACGAGGCGATCAAGCAGCGTGGGCTGCTAATTCTTCCGACCGGTCCGGCGACGATGCG
>CAZDHN010000825.1:0-2628 GCA_964505115.1 uncultured Planctomycetaceae bacterium | reverse complement strand
CGGCGTGAAGTGGCTCTTGAAACGGCATCCACTAACGGCTGAAGGTGCGATGGCATGCACGCTGGGGCACACGGTCTTCGGGCAGACGGACGCCGCCCTAGACATCTCTCGGGATCACGAGATGGTCCACGTTCGCCAGTTCGAGCGATGGGGGCCGCTGATGGGACCTGCGTACCTGGGCTGTTGCCTGGTGCTCTGGCTGATGCGCCGCAGGCCCTATTGGGATAATCCGTTCGAGCGAGAAGCATTCGATCAAGTAGGCGGTGAGTGACTGCAAGGGGGAATTTAAGGTGTACGGTACTTTTATCGAGGCTTCGAATCAACCAGCAAGTGGAAACTGGGGTCAGACCTTTAATTCTTCCGCCGGGCTACTTCTTATCGGTCGCACTGTCCTCTTGATCCCTTGATCCGGCTCCTTGACCTTTTCGGTCGAGCCGGAGACGTATATCTCGCCCTCGCCAAGCTGAATCGCTTCGACCCGAACGACCCTGTCGTCCTTGTCTCGCGTCGAGGGGATCGAAACCAGGGCCACCGGGTCGCCGTCGAGTTGCCGCCACTCGAGCTTCAGTTCAAGCCGCTTGGCGATCTCTCCGATGCGTTCGAGAATCCGATCCATCGGAACCGGAACCAAACCGGCATGCACGCCACGAATCCTAAACGCCGCCACGTTCGGCTCGGGCAGGTAGGCGTCGATGGTCAGCGTAACCACGCCGTCGAAGCCGATACGGCGAACGCGGCAAGCCATCGTCAACCGTTTCGGGTCAATCGCCACGCGCGGATCGCTAACACCCTGGGGTAGCGCGAGGGGGTGATTCTTGACCAGATCGACCGCCAGCCAACCGTTGATTTGCTCGGCGGTGAAAAGGGCATGCCACTGGCCCTCCTTCTTAACGTCGCTGGCCAAGGCGGTTGCCTGCCGGAGCATCTCGTCGCTGGCCTTTTTTTGCACGGCCGGCTCGGCCTTCAAGGCTTCGCGATAGAAGTCGGGCACCTGCTGGGCGGCCTTCAGGAGCAAGAACGCTCCGCCGGCAAGCAACAGCAGCAGCCCGGCAACCACGAAGACGAGTGTCCAAATCAGTTTTCGCAAAACGCCGATCTCCGATGGCGACAAAGGATTTGTGGCCGCCGTGCCATAAGAACCCGTGCGAAATGATTCGACAATAGCCGCCTGCGGAAGCCGGCGGTTGCCCAGCGCTACACCAGATTCCTTTGTTGAAAAGCGTTATCGAAGCGCAAGGCAACCGCCAGCTTCCGCAGGCGGCTATTGCGGTCAAGTTGTCAGTTAGCCCCCCGGCGCGAACTGTAACAAAGCGTACCTCTTCTTGCCTGAGCGGAGCACCATAACCGTTTCGCTGGCCAGGTCGGCCGGGCCGAGCCGGGTGTCGATACCCGACACGCGGCGGTTGTTCACGTAAGCGCCGCCCTGCTTGATGATCCGCCGCGCTTCGCCCTTGCTGGCGGTCAGGCCGGCCTCGAACATAGCGTCCATGATGGGCAGCCCCTCACCTTCCAGCCGCTCGCGCGGCAGGTCGCAACTGGGCACGTCAGCGAAGATGTCAACGAGTTGGGCGTCCGATAGTTCGCTGATCTCGGCGCCAAAGAAGACTTCGGTCGCCCGCCGCGCGGTGGCCAGACCTTCGGGACCATGGACCAGCCGGGTGATCTCCTCGGCCAGACGGCGTTGGGCCACGCGACGGCCCGGATCGTCGGTGTGCTGCTCGACCACCGAACTGATTTCCCGCTCGTCCAGATCGGTGAAGAAACGCAGGCAGATGTCAACGTCGGCGTCGTCCAGGTTGATCCAATATTGATAGAAGTGGTATGGGCTGGTCCGCTCGGCGGAAAGCCAAACGGCGCCCGAGGCCGTCTTGCCCATCTTGCTGCCGTCGCTCTTGGTCAGCAGCGGGCAGGTCATGCCGTAGAGCTGAACCGATCGGAGCCGGCGTGCCAGGTCGATACCGGCCGTGATATTGCCCCACTGGTCGCTGCCGCCGACCTGCAACTCGCACGCGTGCTGCTCGTTGAGATAAACGAAGTCGTAAGCTTGCAGGAGCATGTAGCTGAACTCGGTGTAACTCAGCCCGGCGTCGGTCCGTTCCAAGCGGCCGCGGACGGAGTCCTTGCTGAGCATAACGTTGACGGGGAAATGCTTGCCGACATCGCGGAGGAATTCCAGATACCCGAAGCGGCCCATCCAGTCGTAATTGTTCACCAGCAGCGCGGCGTTGGCGTCGGCGTCGAAATCGAGCAGGCGGCGGAGTTGCTTTTCCATGCCCGCGATGTTCTCCCGCAATTCTTCGACGGAGAGCAGGTTTCGCTCTTCGCTTTTTCCGCTGGGGTCGCCGATCATGCCCGTGGCGCCGCCCACCAGCGCAATCGGCCGATGTCCGGCCTTTTGGAAGCGTCGCAGTATCATCAGCGCCATTAGGTGGCCCACGTGCAGGCTGTCGGCGGTGGGATCGAACCCGGCGTAGACCGTCCGCGGCCGCTCGGCGAGCCAGCCCGAGAGGTTCTCATCGTCGGTAGTTTGGTGTATCAGGCCGCGCCAGGTTAGTTCGGAGAAGACGTTCATTGTAGTTGATAGTTGGTAGTTGATAGTTGGTAGTTGATAGTTGGTAGTTGATAGTT
>CAZDHN010000824.1:0-2628 GCA_964505115.1 uncultured Planctomycetaceae bacterium | reverse complement strand
CTTACGGCCAATTGCCAACTCGCCGCTTGATTCCCACGATGCGAAAACGCTCCCACGTGGCAGTGTTTGACGACCACTACGACCGGCCGCTCTACGCAAAGCTGCCGCCGCTTAGGTACTGGCTGGGCCATCGCGCCTTCTACCCGGCCAAAGCCCGAGGGGAGGGCTCGAATAACGCCTATCAGTTCTGCAATAAACTTAACCTCTTGTTCGTCTGCGTACTGCCCACGATGGGCATCCTGGCCGGCTGTCTGTTCCTGCTGTTGGCGCTGACGCCGCTCCTCGGAAGACGAAAGACGCCCGAACCAAGTCCTCATACCTAAACGCAATACCGTTCGTGATTGACTGTTAGCCCGGTCGCCTGCGACCGGATTGTGCGGCGGATTCCCCAGTTTTCCGGTCGCAGGCGACCGGGCTAACATCAATTCCCGCGAAACACGAACGGTATTGTGCCTAAACGCTAACGAAAATGGATAACCGAACATGAAAAAGCTTAATCTGGCCTGCGTCGTCGGCGCGCGGCCGAACTTCATGAAGATGGCGCCTTTGTTGAGGGCGTTCGACGAGCACGATAACGTGAATACCGTGCTGGTCCATACCGGGCAGCACTACGACGCCAAGCTGTCGGACGTCTTCTTCGAGGAACTCGAAATGCGGAAGCCCGATATCTCGCTCGACGTCGGCTCCGGAAAGCACGGGGCGCAAACCGCCCGGGTGCTGGAACGCTTCGAGGCCGTGCTGGAAGATGGACCGCCGGCCGGAGGCAGTTACGATCGGGTCGTTGTGGTCGGCGACGTCAATTCGACACTGGCAACCACGCTGGCAGCGGTAAAGCTGGGTATTCCGGTGGCTCACGTCGAGGCCGGGCTGCGCAGCTTCGATCGAACCATGCCCGAGGAAATCAACCGAATCCTCACCGATTCGGTCGCCGACATGCTGCTGGTCTCCGAGCCGGCCGGGATCGAGAACCTTGGCCGCGAAGGTCATCGGCCGGAGAGCATCTTCCTGACCGGAAACGTGATGATCGACACGCTCATCCGCCAGCTACCCAAGGCCAAATCGGGCGACACGCTCCAGCGGTTCCAGTTGAAGCCGGCCCAATACGGCGTGGTCACCTTGCACCGGCCGGCGAATGTCGACACGCCCGACACGCTCGGGCAATTGCTCGACGTGCTTGTGGAAACGTCGGGCGAGTTGCCGCTGGTCTTTCCCGTCCATCCGCGAACCAAGCAGCGGATCGAGCGCTTCGGCCTGGCCGACAAGCTCGACGCCGCCGAGCGGATCGTCCAACTCCCACCACTCGGATACCTCGATTTCCTTTGTCTCACCTCGCAAGCCCGGGTGATTGTGACCGACTCGGGCGGATTGCAGGAGGAGTCAACTGCCCTGGGTATCCCCTGCCTTACCGCGCGGCCGAACACCGAGCGACCGATAACCGTCGACGAGGGGACCAGCACGCTGGTAGACAACAACCCCTTCAAGCTGCAACAATGTTTGCGCGCGGTGCTCGACGGCACCTACAAACGGGGACGATGCCCCGAGTTGTGGGACGGCCAAGCGGCCCAACGGATCGCCCGAATTGTCGCCACGTCCGCCATGTCTGCCGGGCTACGCCGAGCCGCATGACGGAGCCGCGGCGTCTGGTGCCACTGGCATCTTGCCAGTGCCTTGGAAGTGTTACCGGGCTCCGAGTATTCGGTCGTGTATCCAGGAACCGCGATTCGGCGGTGCCTTGGAGCATGAAACTACAAGCCCGGGGCTAATATAAGCACTGGCGAAACGCCAGTGGCACTCGGTGTGAGTAGACCCGCATGGCTTACAATCTCGACGACACGATCGTGGCGATTGCCTCTCCGCGCGGGGGCGCTGAGCGGGGTATCGTGCGCGTCAGCGGCCCGGCAACCGGCCGCTGCGTCGAGGCTTGTTTCACGCCCGACGAGCCGGTCGATCTGGCGTCAATCACGCAGCCGATCACGCTCGCCGGCTCTATCCGCTTACCCGACGCGGCCACGCCCCTGCCCGTGGAACTCTACCCTTGGCCCGGCCGGCGCAGCTATACGGGCGAACCGGTCGCCGAGGTCCACGCGCTCGGCTCGCCACCGCTTCTGGAAGCAGCGCTCGAGGCATTCTGTCGACAGGGCGCCCGGCTTGCCGAGCCGGGTGAGTTCACGCTTCGCGCCTTTCTGGCTGGACGCATGGACCTTACCCGGGCCGAGGCCGTGCTGGGCGTGATCGACGCGGCCGATCCCCAGCAACTCGACGTTGCTCTAACCCAACTGGCCGGCGGGTTGGCCGGGCCGCTGGACGGGCTTCGCGACCGGCTCGTCGAACTGCTGGCACACTTGGAGGCCGGCTTCGACTTCCCCGACGAAGACGTCAGCTTCATTCAGCCCGACGAACTTGAGAAGCAACTGGGCGAAGCGGCTCGGGCGGTTGCGGCGGTCGCTGGGAAGATGGCCTCGCGCGGCCAGGTCACCGACGCAATCCGTGCCGTGCTGATCGGATGGCCCAACAGCGGCAAGAGCAGCCTCTTCAATTCCCTCCTGGGCCGGACCGGCGCGTTGGTCTCCGGGCAGCCGGGCACGACTCGCGACTACCTTAGCGGCGAGTTGGATTTGGACGGCGCCC
>CAZDHN010000823.1:0-2629 GCA_964505115.1 uncultured Planctomycetaceae bacterium | reverse complement strand
GCGTCTAATCAATGGCGGTCAAAAAATCACTGGCAAAGCCGGGGGCTGAGGGACGCTTTCAACATAGGAACCTCATTATGTCTCACCCTACCACAACCGTCTTCTCGCTCGCGCTGATTGCCGCCTTGCTTAGCCCGTGCGGCACTGCCGTGCAAGCCGGCAAACAGACAGACAAGCCGGCCATTCATGGGATTCTCTACAACGAGGATGACAGCAACCGGTTCGTCCTGGACCCGGCCGGCACGATGAAGCCCGAGCGGCTCGACCGGCTCGTCGACGATCTGGCCGACTCGGAGGTCAGCGTGCTGCTGATCTGCTGTTGCGCGAAGAAGACGGCCTTTGACGGCAAGGCCTGGGAACCGCAGTGCCGAGGGTTCGATCCGGCAAAGGACGACAGCCAGCCCTACTTCGACGGGCTTGCGACTGATGCCCGAAAAAAGGGCGTCCGCCGCTGGGCGCACAATCAGCGGATGATGTTCGATGCGAACGTCGACCCGGTGGGCCGGATGATCCAGCGCTGCCGGCAGCGCCACATCAGCCCTTGGGTCAGCATCCGCATGAACGACGCGCACGACGCGCCGCTGTTGAAATCGCCGCTGCACAGCCGGTTCTGGACAGAGCATCCCGAGTATTGGCGAGTGCCCGACTTGAAATTCGCCGGCAGTTGGTTCAACCGCTGCCTGAACTACGGCCTCGAGCCGGTCCGCGACCACGCCATGGCCCTGGTCCGCGAGGTCTGCGACCGCTACGACATGGACGGCCTCGAGTTGGACTGGAACCGCTTCCCCCTGCACTTCCGCGCCGGCGAGGAGATCGAGAAGGGCAAGCTGCTGACCGAATGGCTGGTCGAGGTTCGCAAGGTAGTCCGAGCGGCCGAGCGGAAATGGAAACACCCGATCCGGCTCGTCGCTCGCGTACCCGCCCGCCCCGAGGTTTCGCTGGGCAGCGGGCTCGACGCGGTTAGCTGGGCTCGGCGTGGGCTGATCGACCATCTGGTCGTCGCGCCCTTCTTCACAAGCACCGACTTCGACATCCCGGTCGAGCGGTGGCTAAAGCTCCTGGACGGGACCGGCGTGGGCGTGACGGTCGGGCTGGAAACCCGGGTGCAGTCGTATCCCGGCGGGCCGCTGCTGACGAACACGCCCGAACTGCGACGCGGCGCCGCCATGGCCGCCCTCTCGCGTGGCTCGCAAGGGATCTACGTCTTCAACTACTTCGACGTGCCCACCAAGATGCCCAAGTTGTTGCGCGAGATGCATTCGGTCGACGCAATGCGGGGCAAGGACCGCGATTACGCGATCACGTTCGTCGATATCAACGTACCCGGCCAGACCATCCGGCCCGAACTACCCAAGCAACTCGCACCGGGCACGTCCGCCGACTTCCGCCTGTTCATTGGCCCCAAACCCATCGCCGGCGCCCGGGGCGAGGTCCACCTAACGCTTTCCGACGACAAGCCGAACGCCCCTCGCCCGATCCAAGTCACCGTCAACGGCCAGCCCCTGAACACCGCCAAGCGCCCCATCTCATTCCCCGGCGCCGCCTTCCGCGCCGGCTACAACTCCGTCCACGTCACCAACACGGGCCAGCGCCCGTTGACAATCAAGAGCGTGCAACTCGCCGTCCGTTTTCCCGGGCAGCCCTAACGCGCACGCGCGGCACCACACAGCCGCCAGCTTCCGCTGGCGGCAACGGCCGTATTTCTCGTCCGCGCGGCCAAGCTCTGGGACGACGCGCGGACCGTGCTGTTGATCGTCGTGCTGATGTTCCTGGCCACTTCCGTCGCTTTCCACAAGCGGGGCGCGTCGACTTCGCCGAAATCCGCTTCATCGAGTGAGTCAGGCCGACTTGCGATAAGGAATCAGTGCCGAAAATGTCTATCACGAGCCCGTAAAAGCCGGGAAGTCGGCATCGCGATCTTGACTAACGCGGCCGGATCGATCAGGCTAGAGCATAAAGGAGGTATGCCATGAGCACGATGTCGCGGCGTTTTGTTGGGGCAGCCTTGCTGGTCCTGTCCTCCTCGCAAACGGTCTGGGGAGATGACTCGTCGGAGAGGGACGCGGCAGAAGCCGCTCGGGCGGTCCGTACGCCCGCTCGGATCGAGGCCGACTGGCTGCGCCAGGACGTGGTCCGCAACCTCCCGGCCAGACGCGAAGTGCCGGCAGTCAAGCCCGAGGAAGACGCGCCCGGCGGCCGCGACGGCATGCGTACCGGCAAGTACGGGTTTCACACGGGCGGGGACGAGAATCCCTGGTGGCAACTCGATTTGCTTAAGCCGACCGCATTGGGCGAGGTGCTGATCTTCAACCGCTGCGACGGCTCATCCGAGCGGGCGCTGCGTTTGAAGGTTCTCTTGTCCGACGACGGCAAGACTTGGCAAGAGGTGTACCAGCACGACGGCACGCCTTTCTTCGGCTATTCCGACAAGAAACCGCTCTCGCTTATGCTCAAGGGAGCGAAGGCTCGTTTCCTGCGAATTCAACTGCCGGGCAAAACCTACCTTCACCTGGACGAGGTGGAAATCTACATGCCCGGCGGGCGGCGCAACATCGCGCTGCGCAAGCCGGCACTGCAGAGCAGCGCCAGCCCCTGGTCGACCAGGAGCACGCCGGGGTCGGCCGTCGAC
>CAZDHN010000822.1:0-2633 GCA_964505115.1 uncultured Planctomycetaceae bacterium | reverse complement strand
GAGCAGCGCGAATCGTTCGTGAAGATGAAGGGCGACAAGTTCGAGTTGGATCGATCAAAGATGTACGCCAGGCACAAGCAAGGTATCAGCGACCGACCCGTCAAACGAGGTCCTGGCGGCCGACGCGACAAGAAGGGTCCCCCCAAGGACAAGCCATCCAAGGAGTAAAGCAGTTTTACCAATAATTTGACAATCGCATATCCCGAAGCGGCCGCCGGGCCGTTTCGGGGTACGCTTGCGCGCGGTTAGCCCCTCCGTTGCCGCTGATTTGGGTGGCACTGCTGGCTTGTCCAGCAGTGTTTCGGCGGGGCTTGTGTTTGGCACTGCTGGGCAAGCCAGCAGTGGCACCCGGCGACGGGGCTAACACGGATTATAACGTGCTAACCAAGAAAGCAACCAATGGAAGCGGGTGAAATACTTCTTCGTAAAGGGCTGATTGACCAGCAGCAGTTGGACCTGTCGCGCGGCGCGCAGGCCGAAGGCACGCGGCTGGATCAGGTGGCCGTCGAGATGGGCTTCATTACCGAGGAAGCCGCGCTTAGGGCGTTGGGCGAGGAGGTCGGCCTGGAGTTCGTCGACCTGGCCGAAGCGGAGGTCGACCTTTCCCTGCTGGCCGGGTTTCCCGCAAAGTTCATCCACCGCGAATCGCTCTTTCCCATCGGCCAGAATAACGGCACGCTGGTCGTGGCCACCAGCGACCCCTTCAACCTCTACCCGCTGGATGAACTCAGCGCGGCAACCGGGCTGACGGTAACGCCCGTGCTGGCCGCTCGGGTCGAGATCGCCAAGCTGACGAAGGCGCACCTGGGCGTTGGTAGCGAAACGGTCGACGGGCTTATGGCCCAAACCGCCGACCGCGTGGAACTGCTCGACGATATTGAGTTGGACGGGTCCGAGCTGTCGGAGATGGCACAGGAGCCGTCGGTCGTGCGGCTGGTCAACGAGATTCTGCTCGAAGCGATCGAGTTGCGTGCCAGCGACGTTCACGTCGAATCGCAGCAGGCGGGCTTGCGGATTCGCTACCGGATTGACGGCGTGCTGCACCCTCAGCCGGTGCCGCCGGAGATCGGCCGCTTCAGTTCGGCCATAATCAGCCGGCTGAAGATCATGGCCCGGATGAACATTGCCCAACGTCGCCTGCCGCAGGACGGCCGCATCCAGTTGCAGGTTTCCGGCCGTGAGGTCGACGTCCGCGTGTCGGTCATCCCCATGATCCACGGCGAAGGCATCGTGCTTCGTCTGTTGGACAAGGGAACCCAGGAATTCACGCTGGCCGGGCTGGGGATGGAAGACGATCTCCACCAGATATTTCAGCAGTTGATCCGCCTGCCGCACGGCATCGTCCTGGTCACCGGGCCGACCGGCTCCGGCAAAACGACCACGCTCTACAGCGCGCTACTGGAAATACGCAGCCCGGAAACCAAGATTATCACCACCGAAGATCCGGTCGAATACCAACTCGACGGGATCAACCAGATTCAGGTTCATCCGAAGATCGGGCTGACCTTCGCCAACTCGCTGCGAAGCATCTTGCGACACGACCCCGACATCGTGCTTATCGGCGAGATACGCGATCTGGAGACGGCCGAAAACGCTATCCAGGCCTCGTTGACCGGGCATCTGGTCTTCAGCACGCTGCACACCAACGACGCGGCCGGTGCCTACACCCGGCTGGTCGACATGGGCGTGGAGCCGTTCCTCGTCTCCAGCACGGTCGAAGCCGTCATGGCTCAGCGACTGGTCCGCACGCTTTGCCCCGAGTGCAAACAGCCCTTCCACCCCACGGCCGACGAACTGCCCGACGACTTCCCCTTCGATCAACTCGACGCCGCGGTGCCACTCTATAGGGCGGTCGGGTGCCGAGCCTGCCGGCATGTCGGTTACACGGGCCGGCTGGGGCTGTTCGAGCTATTGGTCACCAGCGAGTTGATCCGCCAACTGGCTCACGATCGGGCAAGCACCTGGGAGATTCAGCGGGCGGCCGTCGAGCAGGGCACCAAAACGCTTCGCCAGGACGGCTGGAGAAAAGTCATCGCCGGACGCACCACCGTCGACGAAGTGGCCCGCGTAACGCGAATGGGGAAGCTGTAAGGCAAAGTCCCGTTCTCTGGGGTTTCACGTTGGGTGCCACTGCTGGCTTGTCCAGCAGTGCGAAGCACAAACTCCGCAAGAAACACTGCTGGGCAAGCCAGCAGTGGCACCCTACGCGACCAACGTTCTACAGCGGCGGCGCGGGGCGCAAGCCCAGGCGATCTCCCAGGAAGACCCAGTACTTTAGCGGCCCCAGCGGCATGGATTGGAGCCAGGTTCGCTGGTCGGGTGGCCGGGCCTCGTTGAGCAATTCAACCAGGTCGCTGAGCACGGTGTCGTTGCTGCCGTAATAGGAATGGCCCAGCAGGCTAGTGTCGACCGCCGAAACGTCGATCGTGTCGATGCCCGGCACGACCACCACGTTCTCGCCCGACTCGCCGGCGCGCGGATAGCCGTGAACCTGCTTCGACGCCGCCAGGGCCTCGTCGTTCGACGAAGCGTAGAGCGTTACCCGGCGGGCGGTGCTGACGATTGCCGGGGCAATATCGCGGCGGAAGACGTCGGCGTCGATGTCGGGCGCGGTGAGAATCACCTCGCGGAAC
>CAZDHN010000821.1:0-2650 GCA_964505115.1 uncultured Planctomycetaceae bacterium | reverse complement strand
ACGGCCGACAGTAGGATGCCGGGAATACCGAAGACGCAATCGTCGTAATGAGCGCCGATGGCCAGTATGGTCTTTTTCTTGGCGGCCGGCGCGGCCCCGGAAGCTTCAACTCCGCCTGCCGCGACAAGCCCCGCCGCTCCGGCCGTCACAACCGATTTTCGCAGAAAGTCGCGGCGATTCAGATTCGATGGCATGGTTGGCTCTCCAGCGACTGATAGTAATTTTGAATGGTCACCACAGGCCCGATCTTAGCGGGGGCCGTGACGGCCGTCAACGAACTGGGGTGAATCTTCGCCGGCCTCAGCCGGCGGTAGAACGCGGTGAAGCCCCGGAAATCCCGCGAAAACACTGCTGGGCAAGCCAGCAGTGGCACCCAAATCGTCTTCCGCACGAAGTGCTAGCATCGCCAGCATTGGGGGCGGAAAACGGCGTTCTTGACCGTTTTTGGCATCTGGACTATAATCCCGGCCCCGCTTACGAAAATGTGCAGTCTTGGCGGGCATGGTGGATATCGCACTTCTGCCCGCAGCAAAGTTGACAGGGGGAGTTGCTGGTGTCGTCGGATTCGTTGTTTGACACAAAAGAACAAGTACGCCAGGCGGTCGACATCGTCGATCTGGTCGGCAGCCATATTCAGCTTCAACGACGGGGCCAAATATACGTCGGCCTCTGCCCCTGGCACGACGACACAAAGCCCAGCCTGCAAGTCAATCCCGAGCGGCAATCGTTCAAGTGCTGGGTCTGCGATATCGGTGGCGATGTCTTCAGCTTCGTCATGCAGAACGAAGGCGTCACGTTTCCCGAAGCGCTCGAGATGCTTGCCGAGCGGGCGGGAATCGAACTCAAGCCGACGCAAAAGCGCCCGGCGGCCGGGCCCGGCGGAGCGATCGAAAAGCAGACGCTTTATCGGGCGATGGCCTGGGCCGAGGCACAATATCACCAGTGCCTGATGCGCTCGCCCGAAGCCGAGCCGGCCAGAAAATATCTCACCGAACGAAAAATCCCCTCGGAAATTGCCAAGCAGTTTCACATCGGCTACTCGCCCGAACGCCGCGATTGGCTACTGAAGCAGGCCGAGTCGAGCGAGTTCGACGCGAAGACGCTGGAGGCGGTCGGCCTGTTGGCGCGTCCGCAAAGCGGCAGCGGCGTGTACGATCGATTCAGGGGCCGGGTGTTGTTCTCGATTCGCGACGTGCAGAGTCGGCCGGTCGGCTTTGGCGGTCGATTGTTACCGGAATCGGGCGTCACCAGTCCGGCTAAGTACGTCAACTCACCCGAAACACCGCTCTTCTCCAAGAGCAACCTGCTTTACGGCCTGGATCTCGCCCGGGAGTCGATGCGCAAGAGCCGCACGGCGCTGGTAATGGAGGGCTACACCGACTGCATCGCCGCCCATCAGTTTGGATTTACCGACGCGGTGGCCGTGTTGGGTACCGCGCTGGGCGAAGGGCACATCCGCATATTGAAACGCTTCGCCGATCGGATCGTGCTGGTGCTGGACGGCGACGAGGCCGGTCAGCGTCGGGCGAACGAAGTCTTGGAACTATTTGTTGCCCAGCAGGTCGATTTGCGTATCCTCACCTTGCCGGAGGAAACCGACCCTTGCGATTTCCTCCAGGAACATGGCAGCGAAGCCTTTAGCGATCTGCTGGCCACCAAGGCGGTTGACGCCCTGGAACACGCTTTCTTGTCGGCTACGCGCGGAGTGGACCTGGAGCGCGACGTACACGCAGCCAGCCAATCGCTGGAGCGCCTGGTTTCGATCGTGGCCAAGGCGCCCCGGCTGAGAGCCGACACTACCCGCGAAAACCGCTTCCGCGAGGAGAATATCCTAAAACGGCTGGCGAGCAATTTTCGCGTGCCGGAACAGGACGTGCGCGATCGGATGACTGTTCTGCGACGCGCGGCTCGGCGTCGGGCCGCGCCGGTTCGAAACGCCGGTCAGCAAAGCGCCGGTCCGTCGCGAGACGAGCCGGACTGGATACCGCCGGACGAAATGGAATCGGGCGAGACGGCGCCGCTGGAGCAGGAGGCCCCCGTCGATCCCTGGCAGCGCGAGGTGCTGGAGCTTCTGGTTCAGCATCCGGAGCTCGTGCCGGCTGCCCGGGAGCGGATCGATCCGAACGACATGAGGGCGGGTCGATGCGGACTGATTTACGGAACAATTTGCAGTCTGTCGGATTCGGGCACGGCGCCGAGTTTTGATCGACTGATGTTGCAGTTCGACGACGGGGCGATGAAGAGCCTGTTGGTCGAGCTGGACGAATCGGAGCTAGTTAAGGGGATCGAAGATCCCGAGGCCCTGTTAGAGGAGTTGATGGAGAGTTACCAGAAACGAAAGAGCGACAAGCAGCACCCCGCCGACGTGGCAACACTTCGTAAAGAAGACTTGGACGAAAGTCAAAAAGAACAATTGCTACACAAGATGATGGGTGAGCTGCGTGCCCGGCATGGTATTTCCGAGCCCACGGACGGGTAAGGATCATGCATGGGCCGATCGGAGTCGAGCCGATACCCGCTGTACCCCACGCGGCCATGAACCGCGGTGTTACCGTCGTTACACAACAAGTAAGACGGACCCGTAACGTGACCGTGCGGTGTATAAGAAGGCCGACCGCCGATCGATTTCAATTACACCTAGCGCGCCATG
>CAZDHN010000820.1:0-2665 GCA_964505115.1 uncultured Planctomycetaceae bacterium | reverse complement strand
GCCGTCAAGTGAAGAAGTGTGACGTCGGCCGCCCGGGTGCCACTCAATCGAACCTTCGAGCGGAAGTTATATCTTCACGGCACCCCACAGCGCCAAGCGGTCAGTATTGCATGGCCACTCGTCAAGGTGTGACACTTCATCGAATCCAGCGGCTTCCAATAACTCGATCAGGTCGTCGTCCGACCAGGCTTTGGTTGTGCTTCGGTAAACCCGGGTCTGGCCTCCAGCCGCTTCAGCGACGGAGAACGTCTGGATGGCCACCTGCTGCTCGACCAGCCATTGGTTCTCCGTTCGGCAACGATGAGGTTCGTCCGAAAACAGGCCCGATTCATGCTCTTGTTCGGACGGTTCGCTTTGCCCAATACGTTCGACCGCCTCCGCTGTCTGGACCTCCACTATCAGTCTGCCCCGCGGGTTGAGGCTCGAGCACGCATTACGGAGAATCGAACGGACTTCGGCCGGCGAGAAGACGTTCATTTCACCGAACAGAATCATCGCCAGATCGCAAGGTCCACCGAAGGCCACTTGACGAATGTCGCCCAGGATGAATTCACACAGCGCTTCGTTGGGATTGTGGCGCCGGGCATACTCGATTGACGCCGGACCAAAATCGATCCCACGACAGTGGTGACCGCGTCTGGCCAAACGATGCGAGTAAAGCCCCGGCCCACAGCCCAAGTCCAGTATGGATGCCGGCTGCCCGCCGAGCAAGTCGTCGTGAATCCATGCAGCCTGTCTGTCGATCCATTCGACCCGGCGACTTGCCATGTCGTGGCCTTGCGACAAGTGTTCGGCCAACATTCGCCGGCTGAAATCCGGATCATCCCATGGAATCTTGTATATCCCATGCCATACGGCGTCATCCCGCGCGGTCATTCATCCGTGTCCTTATCGGTTCTTGGCTGAACTGCCTCGCCGTGCTCGGTGGAGTCGCCCACCGCAGCCGATCAACCCGATCTTCAGCGTATCGCTCCCGGCCGCGTGTGCGGATCGGGCGATGGTCGGGCCACTCGGCCGTGGCTTGGATGCTTCACGCATTATGGTTTTCTTATGTCGCACTACTGACTATGCAAGATCGCTACGATTCCGTTTCCTTGTGCCTCAGCACGGCGTAAATATCTCGGGCTGAATGGACAACCTGAACAACTTGGATACCGTTTCGTTTCGCACGGTACAAGATGACATACTTGCCGACGAGAGATATGCGCAGCCCTTTGGCCAAATCATCGCGGGCGTTACCCAACAAAGGATGATCCGCTAGAGTGCGAAACTTCTTGCTGAAGATCTGGCGAAGGCGACCGGCGGCGGGTGGATTCTCCCGGGCGATGTATCGGTAGATGTCCTTGAGGTCTTGCCTTGCCTCGGGTGTGACGGTATAGCGACTCACTGGCCCGTCTTCTCCGTGGCAATCTCCGAGAGAACCTCCGCCTCGATTTCATCGAAGAACTCGCCCAACGCTTCATCGTCTTCCAGTTCGACGCCTTCGCCGCGGTCAAGACCGTCGAGTCGCTTGTTGAGATTCTGCTTGAACCTCTGGAGATCGGCATCGCGACCGCGGAGTAGCTGCACCGCTTCGAGCAGCATTTCGTCTTCGCTTCGGTAGTTGCCCGCCGCGAGGCCCTCTCGAACAAGCTGCTGAAGCTCTGGCGGAAATGGATAGCTCATCGTCTGACGCCTCCCACACAGGGCGGCAAGATGCCGCAACCGCAAAAGGGCTGGCAATAAATTCACTGCTTAGCGGCCGGATAAGCCCGGCCGCCAAGCAAATTATAACACAATTGTGCAAGATACTCACGCGAACTTCGTCACCCCGGGCACGGGGACGGGGTAGAGGCCATCGGGGCCGAGCTTGACGGGCGGGTCCATGTCCATCGAGACGTTCGCCGGCAGTAGTGACTGCCGCGAGTTCATGGCCTGCTCCCAAGTGATTTTCTGACCGGTGTAGGCGGCCATGCGGCCGATGATACCGAGCATGGTGCTGGAGGCCATGTAGCGGCCGTCGTTAATCGGCTTGCCGGCCCGAACGGCGTCGAAGAGGGCCTTCTGCTCCAGGTCGTACATATTGCCCTTGGGCCCGTCGTATCGCCAGGTGGTTTCGCCTTCGATGCGATGCTTGATCACGTCGGCTCGGCCCTTGGTGCCAATGATGTGGTCGGATGTCTCGTTGTAGCATCCAGCCTGGGCCCGACTGAACCCGAACAACTCCCGACCATCGGCGTACTCCCAGGCAACGGCCTGATGGTCGAACTGGTCGCCGTGAACGGGCTCGAAGCTGGAGGAGCGACCACCGACCGCGAAGGCCGCCACCGGCGTCTCCTCGCGCATTGCCCAATTGGCCTTGTCGAGGCTGTGGACCAGCGATTGGAGGATATCGTCGCCCGAGAGCCAATTGAAGTGGTACCAATTGCGGAACTGCCACTCCATCTCGCTCCATTTTGGGTCGCGTTTGATGATGCGGTAGGGCGGCCGCATGTACGATTCGCGGATGGCCACCACGTCGCCGATCGAGCCGTCCAGCACCCGCTTCATCGTCTCCTGTACGCCCGGATGATAGCGCCAGCAGAGCCCGGAAACGACACTGAGCCCTTTCTTCTCGGCTTCCTTGCAGGCGGCTTCGGTCATGCGGATGCCGGGCCCGTCGGTGCCGTGCGGCTTCTCGACGAAG
>CAZDHN010000819.1:0-2674 GCA_964505115.1 uncultured Planctomycetaceae bacterium | reverse complement strand
CAGCTACCACGGTATCGCCGAATCATCAAGGTTCTGCAAACCCGTTCCTGCACCCGGTCGCACATCAGGCAGGCCACAAGCCCAGCCGTTGCACGCGCCTGTCCTGTCGCGTAGACTGGCGGCAGAGCAATAGGGGAATCCATGCAAATGAACAATCCGGCGGTGAGAAGCATCCGGTTCGTCGTCCTGCTGACGCTGGGCGTCGCTTTGGCAGGTACAACTCCGACCCAGGCTGATGGGCCCTACGACCGCCAGGTGGCCCAGAACGTGGCCAAGCTCGGCGCCGAGTCGCCCAAGGATCGGGCCGGGGCGGCCGAGGCATTGGGGTTCCTGCGTGCCTACTCGGCCGAACGGGCGTTGATCGACCGGCTGGCGGACGACTCAAGCGAGGTCCGTCGCCAGGCGGCCATGTCGCTTGGTTGGTGTGGCGGTCGGGCGGCGGTCGGGCCGCTGTTGGACGAGCTGGCCGACGACGACTGGATCACCCGACAGGCCGCCCATGTCTCGCTGACCAACCTGACCGGCATGGAGTTCCCCTTCCGTTCGACCGACCCGATTGGGAAGCGAACGGAACAAGCCAAGGCGTGGCGCGACTGGTGGGCGGCCGTGCCGAGCGATCGGCCGCCCGCTGAATTGTTCGATATGCTTGTGGGCCCGGATAACGCGGCGTTAGGCCGGCCGGTCACCGCTTTGAGCACGTACCGCGGCCCGACCGGCATTCTTACCGACGGCCAGGTCGGCCCGGCCTATTGGCAGACGAAGCAGGTTCCCTTCCCGCAATGGGTGACGGTCGATCTGCAAGAGCCGGTCGAGGTCGACCAGGTGGTAATCCGCCAATGGGGCGCCTCGATGGTGATGACCGACTACGAGTTGGCCGTCAGCCTCGACAATGAGAAGTTCGATGTGATCAAGCGAGCCAAGGGCCCGACGCCGATTAGTCTGGCCGTCGATTTCTCCGCCCGAAAGGCCCGATACGTCCGCATCACCAGTTTCGGCTCGGCCAACCCGAAATACCCTTGTACGTTTTTCGAGATTGAGGTCAACCGGCCGAGTAAAGTCGGGCGCGTTTCCAACGATCCGCCCGAGTGGCGTCGCGAACGTGCCTTGCGAGCGTTGGGTGCCTTGAGCGGCAAGACGGACAAGGCAGCGACCGAGGCCATACTGAAATGCCTGGGACCGGCACCGGCCGGTTCGCCCAGCTTGCGGCCCAGTGGCCGGGCCGGCATCCGTTCGCTGGGTCGGCTGCGCGACGAGGCCGGCTTCCAAAGGCTGCTTGAACTTCTGGATAATCCGATCTGGGCGCGGTCCGCCGCCGAAGCGTTGGGCGACCGTGGCGACCGCCGCGCGGTCGGCCCGTTATTGGCGGCATACTCGCGCTACGCCAAGATGCTGGCCTCGCGCAATCCGGAGGACGTTGAAAAGACAACCATGATGAAGGAGGGACGCGATCCGGCCAATGTGCCGGCCGACGACAAGATGGGGTTCCCCAGCCAGGACCGGATGCTGGAGACCCCGTACACAATCGCTTACGCGCTGTGCCGCTTGCCGCTGGATGATCCCAAGGATCGGGCCGAGCTAAGGAAACTCGGGCCGCGGGTTCTCTGCAATATGCCGGGCGATCACGATACGTTCATGCTCTACCAGGCGGAGGTTGGGCACTTGCTGACCCGCCATCTGCTGGAGCAAGCCGGTCTGCGACAGGAGGCCGCCGAACACACCTTCGCGTTGCTCGGTCAACCGCGCCGCGTGGCCCGGCCGCCGGACGATTTGAGTTGGCCCGTCTTCAAACCCTACTTGATGGCCCACTGGCTGCCGACCCTCTGCACCGACAAGAACGACTTGCCTCGACTGCTGGCGCTGCTCGAGCACAAAGAGGGATTCGTGCGGCTCAACGCGGCCAAGGCGTTGGGCTGGCTGGGTGATCGCCGCGCGATCGGGCCGCTGGCCAAGATACTCACCACGGCCAAGGCCGAGGCCGACTACGGTTACGACGGCCGATTCAAGTTCGAGGAATACGCCGATCCGGCTCCCCGCTGGCGCGAAGGTTTTGTCCGCGCGCTGGGTCAACTCGGCCCGCACGAGCATACCGACCTGATCGTGCGGATACTCAACGACGAGCGCTCCGTATTGGAGATTCGCCACGCGGCGGCCGAGGCACTGGGTGAATTGGGCGGCGAAAAGGCATTGGCCGCGCTGGGTCGGGCCGCGCTGGAGCATTCCTTTCACAGCGTTAGGCACGTCGCCCGCGACGCGCTTAGGTATCGGGGCGTCAGACCGCCGATTAGGCGAGGGGCCGATTCGCCACCCGAGAAGCAAGCCGCTCCGAGTCCAATCGCTTCCCCGGGCAAGATGGAAGCGATTGTCTTCATCAAGGGCAGCAACACGATCCCCAACGTCGCCAACACGGTGCAGCAATGCGACAACTGGCGGCAGACGTACGTGGTGACCGATTCGGGTCCGGCGTATCGGCCGGGTCGAAACCTTTACATGCTTCGGCCGCCGGTGCCGGGTGGAAAGGTTACGCCGCTAACCGGCTTCCCCGACGGCTACGTGGCCGAGCCCGAAATGTCGTGGGACGGAGGCCATGTGATCTTCACCCATCGCGGCCAGGACGACGACCCCTGGTGGCACGTCTGCCGAATTAACGTCGACGGATCGGGGCTCGTGCAGTTGA
>CAZDHN010000818.1:0-2680 GCA_964505115.1 uncultured Planctomycetaceae bacterium | reverse complement strand
GAAGAATTGGTATCCGTGCAGGATGTTCAGGTGCCACTGCCAGCGGGCACGCACACCACGACGGTACTCGGCCCACTGGTAGAGCCCGAAGCTGTAGCGGCTGCGGCCCTGGTTGTAGATATGGATCTGCTTGCCCAGGCGGCGGGCCTCATCCATCACGGCGGTATCGTGGTGATTGAGGCTGCTGATGTCCAGCGTGTCGAAGAACCGCTGGTGCCAATGGAGCATGTCGGCCGGATCTTTCGGCCTGCTGTCGAAGCGGACACTGTAACTTCCGCTGGTTTGCACGGTTTTGGGAAAGGCACGGCTGACCTTGCCCATCATACGCATGAACTCCAACTCCCGCTCGGCGCGATCGCGAACCCGCGTCTCGTCGCACATGGCGTAGAAGATCGTGGGCCAACCCGCCTGGCTGGCATGGTCATTGACGGCCCGCCATGCCCGCACTAGGGCCTCCTCGTACCCGAGCCCGCTCTCACGCTCCACCTTGGCGCCCACGTTGCCCTTCTCGTAACCCTGGTGAAGCCCCGCAAACCGTAGGCCGCCGTAACCGTTGATCGGCTGCGTGAAGCCGTGCTTCTTCAAGAGGGCGAAGAAGCGGTCCATGTCGCCGAAGTCGATTACCGGCTGTCCGTCCTTCCAGCCTTTGAGTTGCCAGCTTGGGCCGCCCGAGACGGCGTTCATGCCGTGGGCACGCAGAACATACAACGTTTGTTCCAAGGTTTCCCAGCGTCGTTCTTCTGGAATCAATTCCGGCGGCATCAGCCCGAAGAAACCCATCTGGAACTCGGTCCGGCGGTCGAGCGTCACGGGCCGAACCGATAGCCGCAGGGGCAACCGGAGCAGCGTGGCGCCAGTTGAGTTCTTTATCAGCAGGGCACCCTCGTACGCGCCAGGGGACGCTTTCCGGCCGACCAGCGCCGTGATGATCACCTCGCGTGTGATGCCTGCTGGCAGGTCTACATTCGTTTCGGGCCGGACGGTGTGTGGGCGGATGTGGTAGGCGATGTTGCCAAAGCCGCGACTCGTGTTGTAGCGCACCACGCCGATCTGGGCTGATAACAGGCCCGGCCCACGAAATGGCTCTAACTCCAAGCGACACTCGCCCAGGTCACGAAGCGGCCGCAGCGCAACGCAAAACGGCTCGAACTCGCCACGGACCGCCAGCCGCGACAGCTCCAACTGCTCGGGCGTGGGTGGTGGCGAATCGGGAACGCTGTGCGGCGTCACCTCGTCTTCGATGCGTACCGGCCAGGCCACGAGCCCCCGCTTCTTCCATGCGGCGGGCACGACCATTGGCGGTGCCGGGCGGTCGAGGCATACGGCCTTGCTGCGGAAATCCTCGGCGACCTTGTCCAGTTGACCTGCCAGCCACTTGGCCGCGTTCTCGTCGCCTACGCGATGGATCGTCAGGGCAGCGAGTTTGCTGCCCCAGACCTTGTCGGCCTCGAAGAGCAGCGTCAGCCCCTTGCTTTGGGCCGATGCCTCGAACGTTACCGGCCGGGCCAGCTCGGTCTTCATGTAGGTGTCCCACACGTCCGCGCCTATCGGCTCCACGTCCTCGAAGCGGTACAGAGCGTTGGCCGATCCGTCCGGCCGCGTTTCCTGCCAAACCTCACGGCCGTCCACCACGATGCGGCGTTTGCCGTGCCTTGCCTGTTCGCCGCCCCAGTAGCCGCTGTTCTCGTATATCACCATGACGCGGTAGCGCCCCGGCGGCACGTTCACGTGGAACTGGTAACCGCCAGCTTCACAGAAGTCCTGCGTGAGCATGGTGCCGAAGGTCGTGTCGCGTGCCGCGCCGTTCCAGGGCGTGCCGCCACGCGGGCCCCAACCATAGCCACGCTTGGGCGTGTAGCTGGTCTCGTGTGAGATGGGTGTCCAACCAAGCATCAGCGACTGGCTGGCTGGACCGAAGTCAAACGCCCAGATGCCCTCCGGTCTGGCCGTCTTCACCAGGCGCAGGTGGTCGATCACGATCCGCCCACTACGGCCTTTGCCGCCGAACCCGAAATCCAGGCGGACGATGCTCTCCGGGTCTATGTTCCGCTTGATGTCGTTATTGCGGCTGCCCGCTTCACCCCGATACAGGCCCCGAACCGGGATCACCCACTGTGTCCGTCCCGGCGGGAACGTCCTTCCGCCGTTGTGCCGATTCCAATAAGTGCTGCCCTTGTCCTTCCACGCCTGGTCGGCGATCAACAGGTAGCCGGGAAGCGGCGTGTCGCCGGGATTCAACACTTCGAGCACCAGGGCGTCATAGGCAGACCAGTCGCGTCGGAGCCGGAAAGATGTGATGTAGGCCCCATGGTACGGCGCCTTCGGATCGAACGTGATTGCGAGCGACTGCTTGCCGTGAAGCGCCCCCTCGCGGATCAAGCGGGGCTGGCCGCTGTTGTATTCCCACATCTTTGGAAGCGCGGGTTTCTCAAAGTCGCACAGCGTGACGCTGTCGTCTGCGTGCGACGTCGGCATGGCAACCAGGAATTGGGCAGCGAAGAATAGCAGAAGCGAGGGCCTTTTCATCGGCGACCACCTCCAGTCGAGAGCCACGAATCCGAGACCGGCGTGACACGATAACGCTTTCCTTCAGGTGAGGGCGGCAGGCCGGATGTTGCTCCACCCGGGAGCGTTTCAGATTTGCGGGAGAGAATGATAGCAAAGCTGGCACTATAGATTG
>CAZDHN010000817.1:0-2690 GCA_964505115.1 uncultured Planctomycetaceae bacterium | reverse complement strand
GCCGGATTGTATGCAACGCCGTCTGACGGCCCGCGTGCTGGGGCGATTCGAGGACAAGGGGTTCAACGTCGTGGGCCTAAAGCTAATGCGGGTAACGCCTGAGTTGGCCAAGAAGCACTACGCCGAGCACGTCGCCAAGGGCTGGTATCCCAGCCTGGAAGCCTTCATTACCGCCAGCCCGGTGATTGCGGCAGTCATCGAGGGGCCCGAAGTCATTAGGGTGGTGCGCGAGATGGTCGGGGTAACCAACGGCCTGCAAGCCGCACCCGGCACGATTCGTGGCGATTTCGGGTGCAGCCGGCAGATGAATCTGGTCCACGCTTCCGACGGTCCGGAATCGGCCGCTCGCGAGATCGGCATCTTCTTCTCATCCGATGAGATCCACGCCTACACCCCAACCGTTCAATGCTGGCTCCGCGCGGACGACGAAGACTAAATGTACCAGTTGGGGACTGGTCCATTTTTCGGCTAGAAGACGTCTTTTTCGGTTATCTCGTTGGCCGAAAACATGGACCTGTCCCCTTTCGTAGCCACCTCAGTCCTCCCGGGCAAGCTTTCCCGCCGGGGTTTCCGCGCGAAGTTGCTCGATCATGTCCAGCGTGGCGGCTTCGACAGCCTGCTGCCAACGTGCGGCGCCGAAACGTTCCGCGTACGGTTTACGCAGGTGGGCGAAGATGATCCCTCGGGAGTTGTTCACGATGGCGCCCGTGCCTCGTGGGTCGAAAGCGGCGGCCACGTCTTTGGCCGTGCCACCCTGGCTTCCGAAGCCGGGCACGAGGAACCAGGCGTGCGGCATTGCGGCCCGAAGTTCTTCCAACTGCTCGGGATAGGTCGCGCCAACCACGGCGCCGACCGCCCCGTAGCCACATTCTCCGGCAGTTTTCGCGGCCAACTGCTCCACGTACTCGGCCACGTGCCGATAGAGCGGGCGACCATCGGCAAGCAGATCCTGAAACATGGCCCCGCCGGGGTTCGATGTCTTGACCAGCACGAACACACCGGCGCCGCGCTCGACGGCCGTGTCGACAAACGGCTTAAGGCTGTCGTCGCCCAGGTATGGGCTGACCGTCAATGCGTCGGCCCCCCACGCGCTCCGTTCACCTCTACCCAAAAAGCCCTCGGCATAGGCCGTGGCCGTCGAGCCAATATCGTTCCGCTTGCCGTCCAGAACGACCAGCAGCCCGGCGTCCCGGGCGTATTGGATGACCTCGGCCAGCACGGTCATGCCAGGCGGCCCCAACCGCTCGAAGAACGCGGCCTGCGGCTTGACGGCCGGAACCAGCCCGGCAACCACGTCGATTACCCCCCGGCAGAACTGCCCGAAGGCCGCGGCCGTCTCCACCCATCCGGCATTGCCTCCCGCATCTAACTGACTGGCATTGGGTAGCATCTCCGCCCTGGGGTCCAACCCAACGAGGACCGGGTTTCCACGTCGGCGGACGGCCGCTTCCAGTTGATCTGAAAAAGCCTGCAAGGTTTGCTTCCTTTTTCCCGTCCATTGTGCCCTGTTTCCCGCCGCTTGCATAGCCAAAGCGCGAGTCAAAGCCCACCTTCTTCGCGGAGACGGCCCCAAACCTCCCATTGACCGCCCGGAACCCGATCGGCCTCGAAAATCACAGTTCGACCTTACCCGTTGCAAACAAAACGCCGATCTGCAATACTACGTAAACGTGGCTCGGCCCGGCCCAGCCGCATTTCGGGGCGTGGCGCAGCCTGGATAGCGCGTCTGACTGGGGGTCAGAAGGTCGCTGGTTCGAATCCAGTCGCCCCGACTTGTAAAGCCTTTCGTAACAACGGGTTACGGAGGGCTTTCTTTTTGCCCCCGGGTGACACTAAGGCTTGGTGCTAGGGCGGTGCTAGTTCGGGGAGATTTTTGGTCTCAGGCCGCCAGCGCATGAAAACGCCCGGCTGGCGGAAGGGCCGGGCGGGGCCGGGGTGGGTTATGCGGCACCGGTGGCAAAGGCGTCGGGGCGTGGCAATGACGCCA
The DNA here is from genome assembly GCA_964505115.1 of uncultured Planctomycetaceae bacterium. Lineage (GTDB taxonomy): Bacteria > Planctomycetota > Planctomycetia > Pirellulales > Thermoguttaceae > CAZDHN01. The sequence continues at coordinate 703 of CAZDHN010000817.1, read as the reverse complement.
AGGCCCTGTGGGCCAACCCGTTGCCCTGGTCCGCAATTCGCGGGTCGATATAGTGTTTGGTGGTGATCTCTGACCGGGAGTGGCCAGCCATGCTGGCGGCAAGCTGTAGGTCTTCCCGTGCCGCGTAGCTCAGGCTTGTCCGTCGCAACTTGTGGAAGAGGTCTTTCCGCTTCCGGCTGGCGGTCAGCCCGGCCGACTCGATGATGCACCGAAACTGCCGGCACAAGTGCGTATAGCTGAACGGCCACGGGAAGAGCCTCGGCCGGGTCAGGTCATCCACGGGCCGGAGGAATTCCACGGTCTGGTCGCTCAGTGGAAACGACTGCTCCACGCGGTTTTTCTGATTGTCCGCCTGGAGCGTAAGCCATTGTCCGGACAGGTCGCAATCCCCCGGCTCGGCAGCCAACAAGGCACCGATGCGAGCTGCGGTATCGTAACCCGTCAAGATGAGCGCCCGCCAGAAGTCCGGCCGGGAAACACCGTCGAGCGTCGAGCCTTTCGCCGTCTTGCACGCCTCCAGCAGCCGGGACACTTCCGCAACCGTCCAGGCTTGGGGCACCCGTCGCGGTTCGCGTAGCTTGGGGATGCGTCGCGCTCGAGGTGGCGGCAGCAAGTCTTCGTCGGCAGCGGCCCGCCAGAGCGTAAGGATGCCACGGCGCCGGCTGTTGGTCGTCGCTGCAGCGCGGGTCCGGGAATAGTCGGC
>CAZDHN010000816.1:0-2699 GCA_964505115.1 uncultured Planctomycetaceae bacterium | reverse complement strand
GGGCTGCTGGCTCTGGCTGGCGGAGACGCTTGGTGGCAAACGTTCCGGCGCGGTGGAGCGGAGTTCGACGCCTATCGGGCGGTCGACGTGCCGGCCGACAAGTCCTACTCGGTCGTGGTTACCGAGTTCTTCCATCATGGCCTTATTAAACCCGACGCAGCTAAGCCTGACACCACCGGCGTGCTCGTCTCGAGCAAGGCCAAGCGGACCGTGCCGTCGCGGATATTGCAGCTTGGGCCGGGCGACTTCTGCCGGCTGGCATTCCAGACGGTCAAGGGCCAATCCAACTACGAGATCTATTACGGAATCGATCCGGCCGCCAAACCGCAAGACCCGCCGCCCTGGACCAGCCGGGACGGCCTGCTGCTGGAAACCCGGCACTACAAGGAGTGCAACCTCAACAGCCTCGACTCGGTCCGCCAGGCCTTCAAGGCGGCCAAGCCGATCGGGGCCGACTACGTGCCCTCCGTATCGCACTCGGGCAACCCGTTGTCGATGAAGCAGGAGCCGTTCTTCAGCCACTACTCGGGCTACCTGCACGTTCCCTCGACCGGCCTGTACGGGTTCCTCTTGTCCAGCCAGGATTGCAGCTTCCTGCTGATCGACGACAAGCTGGTGATAGACGCCCCCGGCCGACACGGGCCGCTACGCCGGGCGACACGGGGTACGCGAAAGGACGTCAAGCTGACAGCCGGCCCCCACAAGTTCGATTACTACCACGCGGCAATCGGTCCGGAGGCGATGATGGTTGCCGCCTGGGAGATCGCGCCGAGCGATCCGAAACCCAAACCGTCCGCCATACCGGGCGAGGCGTTCCGCACGGGCTCGATAGGCCGCCTGTCGGCCGGGCCGGTCAAGATGCGGATCACCAAGCTGGTGCCCGACTTCCTGGTGAAGATAGCCGGCGACGTGCCGCTACCCGACTTCGACATCCCCCCTCAGCCCGAGGACGCCGCACCGTTACCCTACACGGGCACGCCGCTAATCGGGGTGATGCTCCAAAACAGATCGGCCGGCGCGTTGACGCTGAAGGCGAAAATCGGCTGGGATTTCGGCGACGGCCAAACGGCCGACACGGCGGACGCGGTGCATGTGTATCTGAGGCCGGGCGTCTACAACGTCAAGCTGACGGTCAAGCGGGGCAGCCGCGCGCTGGAGATGGCCAACCGGGTGAACATCGACCGACCCCGGCTCACCAGGGCCGATAAGGACAAGCTGCACAATCTCGACGATTACCTGAAGTTGCTCGATACGTACAATCCCCGAGCGCTCGACGCGGAATCTCTCTTGCAGTTGGTTCGGGCCTACCAGTGGAAGAGCGACTTACTGGCGGCACCCAAGAGCGACGAAGAGAAGGCCCAGGAGGCCGGCCGGCGAGCGAAGAATAAGGACGGCAAGGTCGAAGAGCAGCCGCCGGAGACCGCCGAACAGATAGCCGAGCAGCTTGCCGCCAGAGAGGCCGAGTCGCTGGCGTTTATCACCAAAGCGGTCGAGGCGGGCAAGGTGGCCTTCATCGAGGAGACGGCGGCCGCCGGCGATCTGCCGCTACTGAAACTGGCCCGAGCCATCGGCCCCACGGCCCGCGACCGTCTGGGCGACGCCAAGCTGGCCTTCCGCATCTGGCAAGGCGCGGCACGGAAGATTAACGACGCCGGGCTGAAGGCCGAGTGCGAAATGCAGACGGCCGACATCGCCATCAGCGACGCCGTCAACCCGACCGCCGCCAAGCAGTATCTGGAAAACGCCACAACCCATTTCGGCAAGGGCCGGACCGGCGCTCTGGCCAGCCGGCTGCAGCGAATCCGGGGCGATTACCACGCACTGACCGGCGACGGGAAAGCCGCTCGGGCCGATTACGCGCGGGCCGAAGAAGCACTCGACGCCAGCCGTGCTCACACCGAACGAACCGCTTGGCAAGGCGCGTACAGCCGGTCGGCCGAGCAGTTCCTCAAGTCGGGCGAGTGGGCCCGGGCGGTCGAGCAAATCCGGCTTTGGCAGCAAGAGTTCCCCATCAAGAAGATCGACGGATACCTGACGCTCTGCTACGCCCGATACTTCGCCGGCCGCGAGCAATACGCCCAGGCGATAGCCCAGTCGGAGCAGCTATTGGCCGTCAATCCCGACTCGCCCTACATCGACCAACTCCTGCTGCTGGCCGCCGAGTGCGAAGTCAAGCGCGATAAGCTAGACCGGGCGCTGGCCACGCTAGAGTCGTTACTGAAAGACTATCCAGGCAGCCCGCTGGTGCCGGTCGTGCGCAAGCGATTGGCCGAGCTGAAGACAACGCCCAAACCCCCGAGGTCCCAGCCATGACCGTAATCCGACCGACGATGATCTTCGCGGGAGTTCTTCTGCTTCTGCTGCTTGCGGGGCAAGCGGACGTCGAGGCGGCCAAGGTGACCGTCGATTTGGGCGACTCGCCGGGTGTGACCATGGTCGGGGCGTTCAACCGCTGGGACATGGACGGCAACGCCCGGAAACCGGTCAACAAGGACGCCAAGATTGAAACGCCCGAGGTAGACGCCACGGCCGTCAACACGGGCGGCGGCAAATGGGTATTCAAGAATCTGCCCAAGGGCAAGTACGACTTGGTGATCATGGCCGGCAAGCGCGTGCGGATCGAAGGCTGGCACTATCCGCCGGTCATGGAATTCGACCCCTTCCTGCCGCCCGACGCCACCTGCGACAATGACGCTCGC
>CAZDHN010000815.1:0-2713 GCA_964505115.1 uncultured Planctomycetaceae bacterium | reverse complement strand
TTGTTCGTGCACTGCATTCGCCGGGCCGCCTCCCGGGCCGCCTGCACCGCCGGCAGCAACAGCGCGATCAGAATGCCGATGATCGTGATTACCACCAGCAACTCCACGAGAGTAAACGCTCGATGAGATCTCGGATTTGTGATTTCAGATTTCAGATTTTGGTCGGTCCGGAGTTCCATTTCCGATGTTCCCGTGCGTTGCAAATCAGAAATCTGGTTCTTCGGGAATTGTCGTGGGTGGCTTTCGACATCTTCCAGGCCGGTTCACCGGCCTTTTCCGCCGAAGGCGGTATTAGGCCCGTGCTTTAGCACGGGTACGAGGATCAATCAACACCAGCACCATCTCACCGCCGCCGCTGCCGAAGCAGCGGCGGCGGTGAGATGGTGGAGCGCGGTAGCCATCATCCAACCCGACGTAAACGTCGGGCCTAATACCGCCTTCGGCGGTGAAGAACCGTAAACGGCCCTACGCGATCCCGCTAATCGCAGGTCCATCACCCACTGAAGAATCTGAAATCCTAAATCCAAAATCACTTCCTCCTTCGTCGCCGGCCGGCCAGCGCCATACCCAGCCCCGCCAGGGCCAAGGCAAACGTGGAAGGTTCAGGGACCAACGCTTGTACACCGAACGGAGTGCCCGAGGTGCCAAACTGCACGTAATAGGTTCCCGTCAGATCCTCGTACCAGACATCGCCATCGTTGTGTCCGGCCGGGAGATCCGTGTTCTTCGTCCACTCCAACCAGGTGACGGACCGCGGCGTGCCATCCGCGCTTACGTCGAAGAGGGTCTGAACGTTGGCGGCGTCGTAATTCAAGCCCGGGTGGCTTGCCAGGGTGAACAGGGAGCGAATCTCGCCGTCGCCGAGCCTCTCGTCGAAGAACGAGACATCGTCGATCAGCCCCGTGGAGTACCTCTCCGAGCCGCCGCGGCCGCCGATGGCCACGGTGCTGCCTTCCAACCCTCCCAGCGTCTGTCCGCTGGTGTTGAAGGAGTACGGATCGCCGCTGGCCTTCTCACCATTGAGATAGGCCACAAGTGTCTCCCCGTCGAACGTGAGCGTCAACAGGCTGAAGGCGGCTTCTGAGACCGACTGGGTGCTGAAGGAAAAGCCGCCGCCGGGGCCTGTCGAACCGGAGCCGTTGTGAACGTACTCCTGGACGTTGCCCGAGCCGTCGGTACGGATTATGAAAGCGTACTCGGAGGTGGAGGAGGTGGAGGCGGTCCACTGGCCCAGCGGCCCCTGAGTGGCGACCGTGGTGGGCTTGATCCAGACCGACGCGGTGACCTGGCTCAAGCCGGAGACCGGGCTGGCGATACGGACGTACTCGGTGGCGCTGCCGGAGAAGCTGAACGCGCCACCGACGATCCCGGTACCACCGGACGTAACAGTGCCGACGAGTGTGCCGTCACCGTTGAGGCCGGTCGAGTCGGGCGTGACGCCGTCGCCGCTGGCGGTGTCCAAGGCATAGGTGTCCAAGGCATAATGGGCAATCAAGTCCGCCCGGGCGGAACTGCCGAGGGCGGCCAGGAGCACAACCAGGCAGAGAATCACACCTACGGGGGCGGCAAGTGGAACACGCATTGTTGACCGTGACATGAGAAATTCCTCCTTTAGCAAAGGTTGAAGTGTTTTCCGCGGATCCTATTTCAATCTTGATTGGGCCGATCGGGCGTGTCAAGGTTCTTCCTAGACAACGATCTTCGGCAACTCGTAGGGCTTCCGCCTGGGCCGGTCCAGGAAGCTGTTGGCCTCGTCGTCGCCGGGGAAGATTTCTTTATCAGGGTCCCATTTCAATTTACGTCCGACCCATCGGGCGATGTTTCCCAAGTGGCAAATGGTGGCCGAGCGGTGGCCGAGCTCCACGTCGGCGATCGGCTTCTCACGCGACTTGATCGAGTCGAACCAGTTTTGCAGATGGTTATTACTCAGCGGCAGACGGAGTTTGAGGCTATCGAGCGGTGTTTTGGCCAACTCGGGTGGATTGCTGCTGACGCTGTTGTTGCCGATGCGGATCTTGCCCTTGTCTCCGATGAACTCGCCGCCGCTACCCGGCCCGTTGTCTTCCAGCTTGACGACTATCCCGTTGGCGTAGCGGAACCTCACTCGATGTCCCCGGCTGCAAGCGGCGTTGCCTCGCCCGCGACTCTCGGGAGCCGTGTAGGTGGGCGCTTCGAGCTTGCCGCCTTCGGCCCAAACTTCGACCGGGCCGGTGTGGTCCATGCCCAAGGCCCATTGTATCTGGTCGAACCCGTGGGCGCCCCAGCCGGTCATCTCACCGCCCGAGTATGGCCGAAACGATATCCAACCCGGCTTGGAACGCTGGATGTAAAGGTCCCGGTTGAACGGCACCGGCTCGGTCATACCGCACCAGGCGTCCCAGTTGAGTCCGTCGGGCACGGGCTGCGCGGGCAGTCCGCACTCCCAAGGGCTGGGGTAGTTGAGGCCGATGACTGTGTGGATCTTTCCGGCCACGCCGTTGCGGACCAGTTCGCAGCCCTTGCGGTGATTGGCCATCGAGCGCCGGTTGCTGCCGGTTTGCAGAACCCGTTTGTACTTCCGCACCGCGTTGACCAGTACGCGACCTTCGGCGATCGTCAGCGTGAGCGGCTTCTCCAGATAAACGTCCTTGCCCGCCTGGCAAGCGTGGATGGCGGGCAGCACGTGCCAATGGTCGGGCGTGGCAACCACCACGGCGTCGATATCCTTGGCTTC
>CAZDHN010000814.1:0-2724 GCA_964505115.1 uncultured Planctomycetaceae bacterium | reverse complement strand
CCAGTGGGGGTAAGCACTTACGCATGGTATCCATCCCGAAAGTGGCGCTGTCATACTAATCTCACATGCCCACCTTTAGAACCGTTACGCTCGGCTGCAAAGTAAACCAGTACGAGACGGAGTACGTCCGTCAGGGGCTGGCGAGGTTGGGGTATCGAGAGGCTGACCGCGACGAGCCGGCCGATCTGTGCCTGGTCAATACTTGCACGGTAACAGCCACGGCCGACGCCAAGAGCCGAAAGGCCATCCGCCGGCTAGCCAGGCAAAACCCGAACGCTCGAATCATCGCGATGGGTTGCTACGCCACTCGGGCGGCCGAGGAAATCAGCTCGTTGGACGGCGTCCGCGAGGTGGTAACCGACAAGCGGCAGTTGCCCGATCTGCTAAGACGTTTGGGGCTTGAAGAACCGCCCAGCGGCATCTCCACGTTTGGAAACCGTCATCGAGCGTACGTCAAAGTGCAGGACGGATGCCGAATGGCGTGCAGCTATTGCATCATTCCCGCCTGCCGGCCGGTGTTGTTAAGCCGCCCGGCCGACGAAGTGCTCGACGAGATCGGCCGGCTGGTCGCCAACGGCTACCGCGAGATCGTCCTGACCGGCATCCACCTGGGCCATTACGGCGTCGATCTGGCTCGCTCAATCGATCTGGCCGGCCTGGTCCGCCGCATTGCCGATCTGGACGGGAGATTCAGGGCGCGAATGTCAAGTATCGAAGCGACCGAAGCCACGGCCGAGTTGATCGACATAATGGCCGACTGGCCCGATCGAATCTGCCCACACTTGCACCTCTCGATGCAAAGCGGCTCCGACAGCGTGCTTCGTCGCATGAACCGCCGCGGGACGGTTCGGGAGTTCATCCAGCGCTGCGATCTGGCTCGCCGCCGGCTGGATAATCCGGCGCTCACGACCGACGTTATTGTCGGGTTTCCCGGCGAGACGGAAGCGGAACACGAGGAGACCTGCCGCGTCGTTCGGCAGATAGCGTTCTCGAAGGTTCACGTTTTTCCGTTCAGCCCTCGGCAGGGAACCCCGGCGGCCGAAATGCCGGATCATCTGCCCGAGCCGATCAAGCAACGTCGCGCTACCCAATTGGGAGAGTTGGCCGGGCGGCTGCGCGGCGCCTACTTCGAAACCCTGCTGGGCCGACAACTGCAAGTTCTGGTCGAGACCGCCCCGTCCGACCGACCGGGCGTACTGCTTGGAACCTCTGCCCGCTACGCGCCCGTCGAGTTGCCGGGGGTGCCGAACCAGATCGGCCAATTGGTCCCGCTCACGGCCGGTTCGCTGGTTGACGGCCGTATTCGGGTTACTGACTGATCTGTCGTTTAGCCGGCGCGTTTGCGCAGGGTGCCACTGCTGGCTTGCGCAGCAGTGTTCTTGCGGACGTTTCCATTTCGCACTGCTGGACACAAGCCAGCAGTGGCACGCAATCCGCCTACCGCTTTCGCTGCTTCTTCCGCTCGTGGAGATCGTAGAGCGCGAAGAGCGATTCGCGCATGTCGCCGCCGTGATTTTGGAGACAGTCGGCCAACTGATCCCTGGTGACCAGCGGCTCGGCTTCGCCCAACAGCCATTTGACCACGCGCTCGGCCGTGTCGATGTCCACGTTGCTCCGGTAGAGTGGCGGCAGGCCGACCGGGCGGTGTGCGGTTACCAGGAGCCCCACTTCCTGGCGACGGCAGAAGCGGCGGACGCGGAACCGGCTGAGACGGCTCAACTGCTCGTACCCGTCAATCACGATCAGGCTGCCGGTCTCCGGTCGCGGTGCGGCGCTCAGTTCGACGGGCAGACGGCGCTGGCCGTCGTGCAGTTCGACGAGGAGCGTTTTTCGTCCGGCCTGTTCGACCAAGGGAATCAGCGTGGCCAGCAGGGCCGACTTGCCGGAACCGTGTGGCCCGATGATCTGACCCCACCAGCCGTTCCGCTCCAGCAGTTGCAGAAGCTGTTGTGGGCTTTCTCCCGGCGGAAATATGTAGGGGATGGCGCCAGGGCGAACGTAGCGAGTGGATAACGGATTACCGACGGCGGTGGTTGGTCGCTGTTGGCTCACGACGTTACTGCCCTAGTGGTCTGTTTCGGACTATTTGACGGGTTGTTTGAGGGTGCCACTGCTGGCTTGCCCAGCAGTGCCTTCGTGACGCTTGTGCTTCGCACTGCTGGACAAGCCAGCAGTGGCACCCGTCACCGTGGCTAATTCAAACCACTAGCTGCCGGAATACTACCCAACTGAAACGGCATTTCCCCCAACACCTTCTTGCCGCGCCCCAAGAATGCCCGGACTCGAACGCACCAGCGAATCTTCACGATCAGCCCGTCGTAACTCAAAGGGCTGTTCGGCAAGGTGACGCTGAAGGGCTGGGGTCGGTTGGGCGCGAACCAATCGCCCTCTTCGGTCGACGAGCGCCGGAACTCGTGCACGGCCATGTCCTCGTCGCCCTTGCCCTCGGTATACCAGAGCAAAGATACTTCAACCGCCTTGATCCGGTCCGGCAGTATCGACTTGAGCACGTACTCACCCGAGAGCGTATTGCCCGGCTGATACTCACAGTCGGCATCCAGCCGTATCACAACGCGCGGTTCGTTCATTGAAGTTCCCCGCTAAGGTTTGGATGCACGATGACGGGGAAGGCTCGTTCGTAGTCGGGCCAGCCTTGCACGTCGCCCTTCACCAGCAGCTTCCAGTTGATTTCGTTATGGTCCGACTTGAACGAGTGCATCGCAC
>CAZDHN010000813.1:0-2727 GCA_964505115.1 uncultured Planctomycetaceae bacterium | reverse complement strand
GATCGACCTGTTGCCGACGATCTGCGAGGCGGCCGGGGTGCAGCTTACTGCCAACTTGCCGATCGATGGGGTAAGCCTGTTGGGGCACCTGACCGAACAGAAGACGCTCGGCCGACGCGACCTTTTCTGGCAACTCGATCTCTACAAGCACCTTCAGCGACACTATCCCAAGCCCAAGCCCTTCGCGACCGAAGTGATGCGCTTCGGGCCGTGGAAGCTGTTGAGCCTGGACGGCAAGCCGGTCGAGCTGTTCAACATTCACCAGGACCCTTTGGAGAAGACGAACCTACTGGAGGCTGATCGCGACCGCGCCAAGGCGATGGGCGCCCGGGTTCGACAATGGCTGGCGGAGCCACGGCAGTCTTGGAAGGATGACGTCGCTAGACTCAACCCAAATGGGAAATCCCGACTAACAGGTGATCCATGACTATCGCACTTGAGCATTTGACATTCTGTCTCGTCGTCGTCTTCAGCGCTGTGGCGACCTCCGCCGAGGAGCCGGCGGATGCGGTTAAAACAGTCGCCAGTGAGGCCGATTTTGCGGCCGCGATCGACGACGCGGCCGTCCGGGTGATCCTTTTCCGACGCCCGTTCGTCGTCACCAAGGATCACGATTTCGGCAAGAAGGACCTGATCGCGTGCCCCGGGGCGTTCGACTTCTCCGGCGGGGGGGCGTTGCACGGCGACGGTAGCATCTCGCGCCTTGGTGACCGGGCAACGTATTCCATCTTCGTGAACGCGAAGGTCGGCTTCTGGCACTACTACAGCGGTCGCGTTACCTACCACGGTAAGACCTACGCCCCGTTGCCGGGCCAGGAGACGCCGCCGAGCGTTACCGGCAGCTTCAACGGCGCCGAGCGTGACGTTACCCTGTGGAAGCAATGGCATGATGGAGCGATCAACGACGCGATCGAGGCAGCGCAGAACTCGCTGCCCCGCAAGGGCGACCGTGGGGCAGACTGGCATGGCACGGTCGTGCTCCCCTCGGGCCAATACGAGATCACCCGCCCGATCTACGTCACTGTAGGCGGGAAGGTCGTGGGTGCCGGCGGCCGGGGAACGCTCGGCACGGGCGGTTGCTCCGAAACCCAGTTTGTCCCCGCCGAGAAGTTCGGTCCGGAGAAGACCTACTCGACCGGTCACAACAGCCCCATCCCCGGCGGTGGCCGGCTGTGGGACATCCCCGAGGATTACATGGTCGTCTTCATTCCACAGAATCGAAACAATCAAAGCAGGGTCAACGTCGGCGGGGGTGGCGGCGACGGCAAGAGCGTCTTCTATGGCGGTCTCGAAGGTATTCGCCTTGATTGCGACGAGCGAGCCAACGGCGTGCTGGTGCATGCCTCCAGTGGCTCGGTTATCCAGAACATCGCCGTTCGGCGCGCCGTGCGGAACGCCATGACCTGGCACGGCAGCGATGCCCACGTCGCGCGCAACATATCCGTTTCTCGGTCGCCGGTCGGTCTGAACTTCACCGGGTCGAACATCGACGTCACCATCGACAACGTGATCTTCACTCGGCTCGGTGTGGGTTTCCAATACGTGGAACTCAACAACCGCTCAGCGTCGATCGAACTGCGCAACATAAACTCGGAGGGAACCGGTCTGCTGTTCCATGTCCGGAACCCCGACGCCGTGTCGCTCAGCCAGTTCACGCACACGGTCGTCGACCCGCAGCATCGCGTTGGAATTATCGACGTCGGGTCCGAGGGGCGCTACTGGCCTCCACTCGGTTTCCGGGCGTTCGGTTCCGTGCTGGGCGCCGGATACATCAAGGTGGTCTGCCGCGGTGCCGTAGACCAGTGGCGCGTCTCGACCGCCCAGGTCGATAACGACTGGACTCCGCAGGACGACTGGAAGGCCAAGGGGTACGGCTCCAAACGCGGGACGCTCGATTTCGACTTGCGGCGCGAGTTCGGCTCCGCGCGCCAGCGGCGGGCCATGAACTATCCGGGCGCCGACGCCTATCGCATCGCGCCGCTTCAACCTTGACCGCTCCCCCGGCGACTTGGCCAGCTCCCAAAACGGCTTCTGCCGCCCCTCACGCGCCGCCCTTCCGTGAGGCCACTTGGCACGAAGGCCAGCCCTCCGACGACAATCACCTGCCGTTCTTTGCCTGCACGGCGGTGGGCGACGTGGTGCTGAAGGCGGCGCAGGCACACCCCGACCGTCAGATCGTCGTCTTGTGTGGTCATACCCACGGGGACGACAAGGGCCAGGTGCTGAAGAACCTTCGTGTGCTGACCGGCCCGTCCGAGTACGGGAAGCCAGGGGGCGATCGGGGGCTGGCTGTCGAATAGAGGCGGCTCCGTCACGAGTACGCGGCGGAGTTTCAGTGGAAAATCAGACTTGTCCTATTTCTCCGTCACTTGCTCGCCCCGCACCTGAAAGATCCTCGTCTGCCGGCCCACCAGCCACAGTTCCACCGCGTTGGGGCCACACGGCACACGCATCGTTGACCGTGCGTCTTCCTCTTGCCAGGGGGGCACGGCAATCACGACCCGCTTGCTCCAAAAGATCGGCTTGGAGGAGGTGTCACGGCAGACTACAGCGCCGGGAGAACATCCCAGCGATCTCAGAGCTTGCTCAGCTTTTCCAGGAGGTCCAGCGCCCGCAGACGCAGTTGGTCCATGACCGTGCGGTCCTTCGGAACCATCCATTTCTGCTTATCCGGGCCCATGATTGCCACCGCCTTCTCGGGCCCCGTCACCAGCAGCGATTTTGCCG
>CAZDHN010000812.1:0-2728 GCA_964505115.1 uncultured Planctomycetaceae bacterium | reverse complement strand
GCCCTGGTGTTTGATGATCAGTGAACACAAAGGAGCCCCGTCAGCGGGGCCGACTCAGCCCGATAGCGTGAGGAGCCAAAATGAGCATTCTCGAACTCACAAATGGCAGTGTGGAACTCGACGAGGCGGGCTACCTTAAAGACTTCAGCCAGTGGTCGGAAGAGGTAGCTCGGGCTCTGGCCGAGCGCGAAGGGATCGAGCTGACCGAAGAGCACCTGAAGGTGGTCCGGATAATCCAGACGTACTATCGAGAGCACGAGGTGCCGCCCATTTTGACCTTGGTATCCAAGCTCTGCGGCATGTCGTTCAAGGAACTCCACGGATTGTTCCATAAGCAACCAGGCAAGCGCGCGGTCAAGCTTGCGGGCCTACCCAAGGCCAGCGGGTGTACGTAACCAACGGCGGCGCAAGTGCGCCGGAAAACAGACGGTGCATTCCCGAGCGAATGCCCGAAGGAAGGAGTCAAAGCAGTGATCGTCGGAGACCTCAAACCCATCGAAGAAATCGAGGGGTACATCCGTGGCCACACTCGTGTCTTAGTCCTGGGGTGTCGCGGCTGTGTGACCGTGTGTAACACCGGCGGCGAAAAGGAAGTGGCCGTGCTGGCCTCCCTGCTACGCATCGCCAGCCAGTCTCGAGGGGAACAACGGGAGATACGCGAGGCAACCATCGAACGGCAATGTGATTTCGAGTACATCGACCCCCTTCTCCTCGAAATCGAAGACGTGGACGTGATAGTGTCGCTGGCCTGCGGGGCGGGGGTCCAGCACGTGGCCGAAGCCGCAGCTGGACTTCAGCGGCCCGTGCAGGTGGTGCCGGGAATCAACACCACGTTCCTCGGTGCGGCTCTTGAGCAGGGCGTTTGGGCCGAGCGTTGCCAGGGCTGTGGAGATTGCGTGCTCGAGATCACCGGCGGCATCTGCCCGATCGCGCGTTGCTCAAAGAGCTTACTGAACGGTCCCTGCGGAGGCTCTTCCGGGGGTAAATGCGAGATCGACCCGGAGGTGGACTGCGGATGGCAGCTCATCCATGACCGACTCAGCGCTTTGGGTAAACTGGAAAACATGAACGTCGTGCTGCCGGTCCGTGATTGGTCCACGAGCCGGGACGGCGGTCCACGCAAACGCGTCGTGGAGGAACTGAAAACATGAAAAGCGACATTGACGATGTCGAAGCGTACGAGCCGAAGGTGCTGGCCTTCTGCTGCAGGTACTGTGCCTACACCGCCGCCGATCTGACTGGATCGTTGCGGCTGGAGTACGCGCCGAACGTGCGGGTGGTGCATATTCTCTGCACGGGGAAGATCGACGCGGTGTTCCTGCTTAAGGCCTTCGAGGAGGGGGCCGACGCCGTCTACGTGGCTGGCTGCGCACTCGGCGACTGCCACTTCCAGAAGGGCAACCTCTCGGCGATCCGCATCGTGGCCCACACCAAACAACTCTTGGAAGAGATCGGCTTGGAGCCGGAGCGGCTGGAGTTCTTCCACATCGCGGCCTCGGAAGGGCCGCTGTTTGCCCAGCGAGCCAACGAGATGACCGAGCGGGCCCGTCGGCTGGGACCAAACCCGCTGCGCAAAACCATGAAGCAGCCAGCCGGCGGCAAGCTGGCTCGAGAGCCGGACGCCCATCCGCCGCTGCCGGCGGCGAAATTGGGCCGGCTGATCCGGCACGCGGAACGAGTGGAGGAGGTGGGGATATGAAGAGTGACAGCAAGCTGCAACGACTACTTCAAACTGGCCAATTCGTCGTCACTGGCGAGTGCGGTCCTCCCAAAGGGGCGGACGTCGAAAAGGTCAAGCGGAAAGCCGAGTTCCTGATCGGCCACGTGGATGCGGTCAACGTCACGGACAACCAGACCGCCATCGTTCGTATGTCGAGCATCGGGGCCAGCGCGCTGCTTGTACAGATGGGCCTTGAGCCGGTGATGCAAATGGTTTGCCGCGATCGCAACCGCATCGCCATGCAAAGCGACATCTTCGGCGCCCATGCCCTGGGTATCCGCAACATGCTCTGCCTGTCGGGCGACCACCAGAAGTTCGGTAACCACGCCGGGGCCAAGAACGTCTATGACGTTGATTCTATCCAGCTTATTGACATGGTCCGCCGCATGCGCGACGAAGGCAAGGTCGCCAGCGGTGACGAAATTGACGGCGTACCCCGAATGTTCATCGGCGCCGCGGCCAACCCCTTCGGCGACCCGTTCGAGTTCCGTGTCCCTCGACTGGCCAAGAAGGTGGCAGCCGGCGTGGACTTCATCCAGACCCAGTGCATCTACAATATGGACAAGTTCAAGGCCTGGATGCACCAAGTGGTCGACCAGGGTCTCGACCAGAAGGTACACATCCTGGCCGGAGTCACCCCGCTGAAGTCGCTGGGCATGGCCCGATACATGGCCAAGAACGTCTCCGGCATCGAGGTGCCCGACGCCTTGATCGAGCGGGTGAAGGGCATACCCAAAGAGAAACGAGCCCAGGAGGGCATCAATATCTGCATCGATCAGATCCAGGAGTTACGCGAGATTCCCGGGGTTCACGGCATCCATCTGATGGCCATCGAGTGGGAGCATAAGGTCGCCGAGATCGTCAAGGGCGCGGGCCTGTACCCACGTCCCGACTAGCGGAGGCTTGGCGGCGCGCCCGTTGTTTGCTATACTACTAACTTCAAAGATCGTTAAGTTTTTGACAAAGTTCAGCGACCAACGGGAGCGGGTTCTTGCCTGGGTGCGGTAG
>CAZDHN010000811.1:0-2732 GCA_964505115.1 uncultured Planctomycetaceae bacterium | reverse complement strand
CCCGGTGGACGTGCAAGCCGAGCGAGCCCAGGTGAGGATTCTGCCCGCACCCACTCCGGTGCCGTGCGGGGCCGACCTCGAAGCGGTCCGCGAGGCCGCAAGGCGACTCAATGCGGCGGCCGCGCCAATGGTGCTGATCGGCGGCGGTGCCGGCCGGTCCGGGGCCTCGGATGGGTTGATTCGGCTGATCGAACATCTCAATGCGCCCTGTTTTTCGACCGCCTTGGGCAAGGGCACGGTGCCTACCAATCATCCGCTCAGCTTGGGCTGCACCTTGGTCGAAAGGGGGCCGGGCCGCGCGATGCTGGAAGAGGCGGACCTGCTGCTGGTAGTCGGTTCGAGCCTGGACGAGGCGGATACCAACCAGTGGACGTTGCCGCTGCCGGAGAACCTGATCCAGATCGACTCCTGCGCCGAGCTAATCGGCCGAAACTATCCGGCCGCGGTCGGTTTGGTCGGGGATGCCAAGACGGTGCTGGAGCAATTGCTGCAAGAGTTGGCTACCCTTCCGCCCGTCCCTCGTCCCCCATCCCCCGTCCCCCGCATCGCCCAGATCAAGGCACGGGTAGCCGCGAAGCTACGGGACGAACCGGCCTGGCATTTCGTCGCCGCCATGCAGCGGGCGTTGCCGGCTGACGCGGTCGTCACCAACGACGCGTCCGCGGCAAACGGCTGGATACTGACCTGTCTGGACCGGTCGCTGCCGCGGACTCTTAGCATTACCCGCAACCTGGCGGCGCTGGGCTATGCCTTTCCCGCCGCCGTAGGGGCGAAACTGGCCTACCCCGACCGCCAGGCGGTGGCGGTGGTCGGCGACGGCGGATTCTTGTTCACCTCGGACGCCTTGGCCACGGCCGTGCAATACGATCTCAACGTGGTGGCCGTGGTGGTCAACGATAGTTGTTACGGGTCGATCAGAGACATGCAGATCAGGCAATTCGGCCGCGCGATCGGGGTTGAGCTTGTCAACCCCGACTTCGTCAAGCTCGCCGAGGCCTACGGCGCCGCCGGTCAGCGGGCGGAGACGCCGGAGGGACTTCACAACGCACTGCTTCGCGCGTTCGAGCGCGACGGACCGACTGTGATTGAAGTGCCCCTGGAAACGGCCGAGCCGGTTCTTTCTTAGCAGCGCAAGCGAGGAACTTTCCACATGGCAGAGACATCAACGACGGCAACAAACGGCTTAGCCGCCGACGATCTGGTCGAAATGTACCGGCTCATGCTCTTGGGCCGGCGTTTCACCGAGCACGCGCTCGATTGGTACACGGAGGGTCGCCTGCCGCAAGGGCTGCACCCGAGCATCGGCCAGGAGGCGGTCGGCGTGGGGGTCTGTTACGGGCTGCGGCGCGACGGCGACTGGGTCCTGCCTTCGCTGCGGACCAACGAGGCCTTCTGGACCCGCGGCGTGACTATCCGCCAACAACTGCACGCCATCTTCGGCACGGCCGGGAGCATTTCCCGCGGAAAAGAAACCTCGCACCACTCCGGTTATCCCAAGCTGGGTATTTTGGCGTGTACCGGGATCGTGGGCGGGTCGATCCCGGTGGGCACCGGCGTGGGGCTGGCCCTTCAGATGAAAGGCACCGATGGAGTGGCGGTATGCTTCTTCGGTGACGGTGCCGCCAACCGGGGCGACTTCCACGAGGGTCTCAATCTGGCTGCCGTGTTGAAGGTGCCGGTGATCTTCGTCTGTGAGAACAACCTCTATGCCCAGACGGTTCCCGCCTCGGTTGGCATGGCGATCACCGATATTGCCGATCGGGCTGTCGGATACGGTATGCCGGGCCAAGTCGTCGACGGGCAGGACGTGCTGGCAGTCTACCGGGCGACCCAGGAGGCCGCCGGGCGGGCGCGCCGCGGTGAGGGCCCCACGCTGCTGGAATGCAAGACCTACCGTTTCAAGCCCCACTACCCGATCTTCGAGGAGGATCGCCCGGTCGAGGAAATCAATCAGTGGCTGGCCCGCGATCCTATCGCGATCCTGGGCTCGCGGCTCAAAGAGCAAGGGCACCTGGACGACCCGGCCGCCCGCGCGATGGAGCAGGCAATACTCCAGGAACTGGCCGAGGCTTTGGCCGAGGCCGAGGCCGCGCCGATGCCCGATCCCAAGGAAGTTTTCACCAACATCTACACCGAGGATACAGGGACGACGGACTGATGAGAGAACTCCGCGGCAACCAGGCACTGTGCGAGGCGCTTGCGCAGGAAATGGCCGACGACGAGCGAGTCTTCATACTTGGCGAGGACGTAGCCCATCACGGCGGCGTGTTTCGCGTAACCGAAGGGCTGCTCGATCGGTTCGGCGCGCGGCGAGTGATCGACTCGCCGATCTCCGAGTCGGGGATTGTGGGCGCGGGTGTCGGAGCGGCGCTGATGGGTATGCGTCCGGTGGTCGAAATCCAGTTCACGGACCTGATCACCATCGCCATGGACCAGATCGCCAACAGCGCCGCCAAGGGCCGCTATGCACACAACGGCGCGATGCACGTGCCGCTGGTGGTGCGAACGGTTAACCTGGGTAAGGGTACGGTCTATTCCAGCCAGGCGTGGGAGGCATGGCTCACCCACGTCCCCGGCCTGAAGGTCGTCATGCCCGCCGATCCCCACGACGCCAAGGGCCTGCTGATCTCGGCCATCCGCGATCCTGATCCCGTGATCTTCATCGAACACAGGGAACTCTATGGCATGCACGGGCCGGTGCCGGAAGAAAGCTACACGATCCCCTCCGGCCA
>CAZDHN010000810.1:0-2733 GCA_964505115.1 uncultured Planctomycetaceae bacterium | reverse complement strand
GCTGGCCGCCGCGCTGCTGTTAGGCCAGACGGTCACGATCATGCTCTTCTGGTTGATCGCCTTCTGGGCACTGCGCGAGTTTATCACGCTGACACCCACCCGGCCGGGAGATCACCGCTCGCTGTTTTGGGTCTTCTTCGTCTTCACGCCGCTACAGTTCGTCCTCGTGGGAATGTTGGCCTACGGCCAGCAGGCCATCGTGCTGTTCAGCGTGGTCATCCCGGTTTACGCATTCCTCTTTATACCCGCGCGGATTGCCATGGCGGGCGACTACAAGCGGTTCCTGGAACGCTCGGCCAAAATTCAGGCGGGACTGTTGATCTGCGTCTATTGCCTCAGTTACGCGCCGGCGCTAATGACGTTGACGATGCCGGGTGGCGGCAGTGGCGGAATCCGCTTGCTCTTCTTCTTCGTCGTGATGGTCCAACTCAGCGACGCCCTGCAATACGCCTGGGCACAAATCCCCAGCAAACATTTGATTGTACCGGCCATCAGCCCGGTGAGGACCTGGGAAGGACTACTGGGAGGCACGGGCAGCGTGGCGCTTATCGGCGCCGTGCTCTGGTGGGCAACGCCCTTCCCCTTCTGGCTGGCGGCGCTGATGTCGATGGTGATTGCACTGGTGGGCTTTGCCGGCGGAATTACCATGTCGGCAATCAAACGCGACCGCGGCGTGAAGGACTACGGCACCCTGGTCGAAGGACACAGCGGCGTGCTCGACCGGCTCGACTCGCTCTGCTTCGCCGCCCCCGTCTTCTTCCACTTCACCCGATACTACCTCGTCTACACCGGTGTTATCACACCGGGTGCGTGAGGGTGAAGCGGCCGGGCGTGCCGAAAAGGGTGCCACTGCTGGCTTGTCCAGCAGTGCTAAGCATTGACCCCGCAAAACACTGCTGGACAAGCCAGCAGTGGCACCCAAATCGCCAGCAACGGATCCTTTCACGCCCCCTGCTTAACGAAGCACGGTCTTCGGGGTTCGCGTCGAGGTCGATTGGCTTCTGTCCCACTGTAAGATGATCTGGCGGGAGCGCTCGATGGATTGCGGTCGGGCAAGCTGCGAACGGACCGGATCGGCGGGCTGGGGCTCCTTTGCCGCCGGCCGCGCGCCGACCGCATACCAGCCGCTATCAGGCTGCTCGTTGCTCGCCGGACGGATCGGGTTCGGTTTCGGGCGAAGAGGATTTCGGGCGTCGGCCAGCATTGTCGGCGGCGTGTTCCGCGCTCCAGCGGTCGGCGACTGGATTGCCGGCAGTCCCTGCCCGACCCAGGCTACCCATTGGTTCTGGAGTGTGCCCAGATCGGCGAATTCGTAGTGTCGGCGGGTTGCCTCGGACCATTGGCCGGTCTTCATGCCGTCGTCCAGGTACTCGATGAACTTTCGCCGGCCACCCTGCTGGATGAGGAACTCGGCCAATGTCAGGCCCTGGGCGTAGAGCGGCATTACGTCGCGCGGATACTCCTTCATGGCGAACATCCGGTTGAAGGCGATGCCGCGGCCGGTTTGCAGGAACCGCACCAGCATGCGGTGGTGCTTGTCCCGTTCGCTGATGTGCTCGACGCTGCTTGCCGCGCCTTCGTCGGCCCAACGCGGCAAGGGGCAACGGAAGTGGCTGGCGAAGATCATGTGGGTAATCTCGTGCGGCAACACCGAGTCGAATATCCGTTGGACGGAACCTTGGATGGTCATCTGCCAGCCGTAGACTTCACCCTTGTCGAAGACGAAGGTGGTCGCCCCGCCCGCCCCCAGGTTTGGCCCCACGTTGACGGTCATCACGCATGGCGCCGACCAGTTGGGCATCTCCTGGCCGGTCCACTCGACGGCCAGTTCCTTGCGATATTTTTCGGCCGCAACGGCGATTTTTTGCGACAGATTGGGGTCCCCTGTCCGGACGATGAAGTTGGCGCTGCGATAATCGGCGCCCATCGACACGAACAACACGGCCGCTAGCGTAGCGGCCCGAAGTAGGAGAGCTTCCATGCTCTTGTACCCTTCCGTGGTTGCCTGAGGATTGATCGACCACATCCATGCGGTCTGGAGTTGCACGAGCGTCGGCAGCAAACGGCGAGCCAAATGACCGGCAAACCCGACCGTCAACTCACTCGCTTGCCTCAAGCACTGCTTGGATACCGTGAAACCCGGGTTGGCTTCGGACGGTTCGCGTCCAACAACCGTGCAACGATTTGCAAAATCTACCCTGTTTCGCCAAAACTACAAAGCCCGGTTTTGGCCGAACGGTCGGGGGCAACTCGTACACCGCACTTTTCCACCCGCGGCTCGGATCTTTTCGATAGCACTGCTGTCAACGCTTCGGTGCTTTGGGGAGTGCTCTAGCGGATCTGGCTCGCGTCAATTGGTTGTTGGTCTTTGCGGTTGCCCAGGATGCGGTGGATTTCCGCATCGATGGAATAGCCGA
The DNA here is from genome assembly GCA_964505115.1 of uncultured Planctomycetaceae bacterium. Classification (GTDB taxonomy): domain Bacteria; phylum Planctomycetota; class Planctomycetia; order Pirellulales; family Thermoguttaceae; genus CAZDHN01. The sequence goes on along the minus strand of CAZDHN010000810.1, from coordinate 316 downwards.
TCGAGTGGACGGAGCCGTCGCAGAAGACCATGTTTAGGCCGCCCGAATGCGCGCTGCCGAAGATGTGTGGGCTGTTATATTGTGGACGATCCTGCTTGGGCTGATGGGTGGCGTTCTGGCCGGTTCCGGTCCAGCGGATGGTGTCTTGATCGTAGCCGACGTCCCAGCCCTGGTCGTAGCCGTTGTCCGCGGCGTCCTCGTAGTGCTCCGGATTGACGTACTTCTCGCCGGCCAGATAGGTATTGCTCGATCCGTCTCGAATGCTGGCCATGGCAACCGTGCTGCGGCAGAAAATGACGCCGGTCGCCTCGGGCGC
>CAZDHN010000809.1:0-2734 GCA_964505115.1 uncultured Planctomycetaceae bacterium | reverse complement strand
CACCCTAATGTTGGCGATCCCGTGGCCCAGCTACGCTTCAACCGGATGAACCTTTTTTAAGTCTTGTAGGTTATGCTTCAGCATGACGGCCATTCTTGTGGGTTATGCCGGCATGACGGCCAGGATCAACAATTCGATATACTGAAGCATAACCTACGATCAAAGATACTCAATCAAGCTCCGGCGGGACGGGGCGATAGTTTTTTGGTCGTTTGTATGGTGGCACTTCTCGATGGGTGGGGGCTTTGCCGGGTGCTAATTGGGAAGATAGTTCCAGCGATGTCTCGACCATCCGGCGGCCGGCCGTCGGTTCGAGATTGCTCGCGCTGGTCAGCCGGGTTTCGTAGCCGCCGCCGTGCGGTCCGAACGCTTCCTCGGTGCCAACGTAGCCCACGAACCCGTTGGCATAGCCCACCGTAAACGTGAAGGGAAACTTGCTCCGCTTGCGAATCTCCAGCCCGTACTCGCAGAACAATTCGGCCGGATTGGCCAGAAACACGGCCGGCCCCACTTGGATGGCCTGAATCTCGACTGCGTCGGTTGGACGCTTGGCCAACTCGGCGTCCAAAAGCACGATCTCCTTGGCAAAGGCCCAATCGGTTCGGCCAACCTTGCTCGGGTCTTGCCGTACCAATTCAAGGCATCGTGCGACGCGCTCCGGTCGGGGGACACGGCGCTTGACTTGCAGCGTCTTCGAACGGGCGTCCAGCGGCCCCATGGGTCCGGAGGCCATGCTCAGCAGAACCTTGACGGCCTCGGCGCCGATCCGCCCGCCAACAAACTGGGCCTGACGCTCACCCGACAGTCGGGCAGCCCGGTTCAGGTTGTCGACCTGCGTAACGTCACCCGATGCTCCTTGCAGAAAAACCACGACCGCGTCGGGGTCGAGACATCCGCGAATGGTCTTTTCCAGATAGTAGATGTAATTCGCCGAGATGCCGCCCGGGCTGGTCGTGGCGTGGCAGGTGTAGTGAACGACGCAGCCGAGCAGTTTTCCGTCTTTGTCCCAGGCCCCCAGCACGCCGACGGTCGGATCCGTCGGGCCGGCGTAGCCGACGATATCAGGGTTGCCCTTGCCGGGATGCGTGTAGGTTCGACCGTTCTTCATCCGCAAGCGGCGGTTGAAGGCGACCTTGTCCTCGATGCCGGTATCCACGCCGCATCGGGCTTCGCCGCGGCGGTCGTTAGCCTCGCACACGGCCGCCACGGTCTGCTTCTTCACCCGATCCAAATAATCGGCGTCGGCGCAGGCCGATTTCTCGTAGGCCAGCGACCGAACCAGCGGCGAAGCATGATCGTACTGTCCCGGCTGGACTATGCCCAGCGGCCCCGACGAGTGCGAATGTGAGGTATCCACAAGCACGGCCTCGGGCGGGATACCGCATTTCTGCTGGATAAGCTTGCGAATCTCCACGACCGGCTGGTGCCAGATGAAGCCGGCGTCGATCCCCACCAGGGCAACCCGACGCTTGCCGTCGTCCAACACCATTGCCCTAACCTTGCAGGGATCGTGAATACTCCGGCAAAAGGACTTGCCGTATCCGCCGGGTACTTCCGAGCCGATTTCGGGCGTGATGTCGCGTTCGGCGAATCCAACTTTCAGTAGCGCGGCCGGCGCGTCGGCGGCAACAGCGCCGCTTGCCAGGACGGCAAAACATGCGATCGAGAGTACGAGCAATCGAACCATTTCATACCCTTGCTGTTGGGTGAGTTGCTTGCATTCGGTCGGGCCGTGGCGTGTCAGTCCAGTTCCGGCGGCACGTTGCCGTACGACCAGGGAGTGGTCCGGGGCGGAAGCTCGGGCTGCTTGGGTGGCGTGCCGGGTTTCATCCGGCGGGCCGATTCGAGGCCGGCTTCCAACATCTGCCGGCCGGCCGTCGGCTCCAGGTTGCTGTAACTGGTGAGCCGGGTTTCGTAGCCGCCGCCGTGTTCGCCCAGAGCCTCTTCGGTCGGCACGTAACCGACGCAGCCGTTAGCCAACTCGACCGGAAAAGTGAACGGGAAGGAGCACTTGGCCTTCAACTCCAGCCCGAACTCGACAAACATCTCGGCCGGGTTGGTGATGAACACCGCCGGTCCCACTTGAACCGCCTGGGCCTCGACCTCGACCTCCGGCTCGGCGGCGATCAGCGCGTCGAGCATCAAAGTTTCCTTGGTCCAGGTTGGCACGCGATCAGGGCTGGCCTCGGCCTCTTCCAGGCACTTTTTCACCTTCTGGGGGTTGGGCGGCCGGCGCTTTATCTTCCAGACCTTTTCACGCACGTCTACCGGGCCCATCGGGCCGCGGTGCATGCTGAGCAATACCTTGACCGCCTCCGCGCCGATCCGGCCGCCCACGATCGGGCCGTCGATGTTCGGGTAGGGGCTGAGGTTGTCGACCTGGGTGATGTCTCCACAGTCGCCGTTGAGGAATACGACCACGACGTCGGGACCCATTACTCCGCGAATCGCCTGCTCCAGGTAATATATCCAGTTGGCCGACCAGCCGCTGGCGCCGGTCGTGCCGTGATTAGCGTAGTTCACCACGCAGCCGGTCAGCTTGCCTTCCTTGTTCCACGCGCCGATGACGCCGACCTCGGGGTCGATTGGTCCGGCCGGCTCGACGATGTCGGGATTCCGCTTGCCGGGATGCGTGTAGCTCAGCCCGTTCTTCATGCGGAAACGCCGGTTGAAGGCCACCTTGTCCTCAATACCGCTGCCAATGCCGCACTGCGACTCGACTCGCGAGTCGTTC
>CAZDHN010000808.1:0-2735 GCA_964505115.1 uncultured Planctomycetaceae bacterium | reverse complement strand
GTAGCTGAATTCGCAAGAATTCAGCCGTGATGCGAAGAACCGAATTCTTGCGAATTCGGCTACGAAATCGGCCAACCGTCGGCTTCCGCCGGCTAAACGATAGCGTCACGAAAGGGGGCGGGTCGCCTTGCGGCGGCCGAATTTCGGACTATAGTGAGAATGTGGCCGTATCGGTCGCGGAAAACATCATCAACCATCGATCACGACTGGGAGCAGCCAAATGGGAGCCGACCACATGACGACCCAAATAACCACTACCTCGAAGATACTTCTTTGTGTCGTGCTTTCGGCCATCTCGCTTCCCGGCCGGCCGGCCGTGGGTCAGTTGTTCCGGCCGCGACCGACGGAGGAGGATCCGTCGGCGATGGGGCAGTTGTTCCGGCCGCGAGGAATGGATGATTCCCCGGCGATTCAGGCGGCCGTGGATGCTTACAATCGGGCGGTCGATCTGACCAACCAGGGACAATTGGACCAGGCGATGCCCTTCTACAACCGGGCGATCCAACTCAACCCCCGTTTCGCCCAGGCCTATTGCGATCGCGGCTTGGCCCGAGCCATGCAAAGCCAGTTCGATGCCGCACTGGCTGATCTGGACACGGCCATCCGACTCGACCCCGAGGATGCCGGCGCCTATTTGAACCGGGGGTTCGCCAACTACGGCAAGGGGAACCTCGAGCGGGCGGCGGCCGATTACGGTGCTTCGATCAAGCTCGATGCGAACAACGCCGACGTCTTTCGCAAGCGAGGGCATGTCCTGCTCATGCAAGGCAAGCTCGAAGAGGCCCTGCTCGACTTGACTGCCGCCATCCGCCTTGAACCCCAGGAGGCCTCGGCCTACACCAACCGGGGAATCGTCTATTCGAGGCAGGGAGAGTACGAAAAGGCGATGGCGGATTTGAACCATTCGCTCAGGCTCAATCCAAAGGACGCCGAGGCCTGGAGCAATCGGGGTTACGTGAGGACAATGACGGGCAAATTCGAGGGCGCGTTGAGCGACACCAACTACGCGGTCAAGCTGAATCCGCAAGACCCGCTCGCCTATTTCAGTCGCGGCTTCGCCTATCTGGCCGGCGGCGAGTTGGATAAGGCGGTTGCCGACTTCGACAAGACAATTGAACTAGACGCCGAGTACTCCCAGGCATATCGCGAGCGCGGCTACGTCCGCGTAGCGCAAAGCGACTTCGACAAGGCAATCGCCGATTTGAACACGGCGATCCGCCTGGATCCAGAAGACGCCTCGGCCTACGGTAACCGGGGTATCGCCCAGATGCGCAAGGGCAACGTGGACAAGGCCATCGAAGACTACAACGAATCGCTACGGCTGGACGCCAGTAACGCCGAGACCTGGTGCAATCGGGGTTACGCCCGGACGGCAAAAGGCAATTTCGAGGGTGCCCTGAGCGACTTGGACTACGCGATTCAACTGTCGCCCGACGATGCGGCCTCCCATTTCAGTCGCGGGTATGCCTACTCTCACAAGGGCGACTTGGACAAGGCGATAGCCGATTTCAGCGAGGCGATCCGGCTCGACCCGGAGTACGCTTCCGTCTATAAAAATCGCGGTCTGGCCTACTATCGCAAGGGCGAGCACGACAAGGCAATCGCCGATCTGGAAAAGGCGCTGAAGCTCGATCCGAACGATAGCGAAGCCAAGGAAGCGAAGTCGCTGGCGGAAAACTCAAAGCCCAAATAGGGCTGGCCGCTGGGCGTAAGGTCCCCTCTCCCAAAGGGAGAGGGGAGACTTTCCGCGGACATACTGCCCACAACTTCCGACCTCCCACTTTCAATCCCCCCCGAAAGAATTTCCATTCTCGCGGGTGTTTTGTCGGGGATTTATCGCACCCGACGGGCCCCGCGCTCGTAGAATTGAATAGAAGGAGAGTATCCCATTGAAGTAAGTGCGTAGCCGGCGATTTGGGTGCCACTGCTGGCTTGCCCAGCAGTGTATCCGCGGGGTTTGTACTTCGCACTGCTGGACAAGCCAGCAGTGGCACCCTTCTTCAATGGAAGGCAAAACTGTCGGAAAGCTCCATGCAGAAGGAGGTGGATTATGTCTACCGCTCCTAAGATGGGCCCGGCAATGGGCTCGAACCAACCGAAGGGCCACCCGGACGCAAAAGATCAACTCTTTCGTGATCGCGTCAAGGGCGTGGCCGTGTTGGTGGCGTTTTTCCTGCTGATCGGGCTGGCGATGTGGCTGGCCAGCATGGCCCCGGCGCCCGAGGGAATCGATTACGACTACTGGATGATGCCGTAGTTCAGTACTTTTTGGCCATTCAGTTTGCGGGTGGCTGCCGGAATTGAGGAGATTCTCCGGCTTCACGCCCCTCTTGCGGACTAGCCATGTTCCGCAATCTACCGGTGCCACTTCTCGCACCCTCCACCCAAAAAAAGCTACATAAGTGTGAGACTACATGTAGTGATCGGGCTTGGCGGGAAGAGGGGGTTAGCCTGGGCTCCCAAAAATGTGGAGATATGTGGTGTTCATTTTGGTCCGGTTTTGTTCCTCGGCTTCAGGCCCAACGGGCCGCGCTGTCATAGCCCAGGGCGCAGCCCTGGGACTGTTGCGGAACGACCAATCCGGAAGGCCCAACGGGCCGCGCTAAAGCGGTTAGCGCGCCCCGTTGGGGCTTGCGGCGCGGTGACGGCTAAGTACCCAGGGCTGCGCCCTGGGCTATGACAGCGCGGCCCGTTGGGCCTGGAATTGCGAAACAAAACCCGGATGAAAACGAATT
>CAZDHN010000807.1:0-2738 GCA_964505115.1 uncultured Planctomycetaceae bacterium | reverse complement strand
GCGCCCATCGTTGAAGCGCCCATCGTTGAAGCGCCCATCGTTGAAGCGCCCATCGTTGAAGCGCCCATCGTTGAAGCGCCCATCGCTGAAGCGCCCATCGCTGAAGCGCCGGTGGTTGAAGCGTTCACGGCTGAAGTGCCCGTCGCCGAAGCACCCGTTGCTGAAACGGGTGAGGCGTCGGAGGAGCCATCGGAACGGTCGGATCGCCCCAAGCGCCGCCGCCGGCGCCGCCATCGACCGCGAAAGTCGGCGGCCAAACAGGGCGAAGATGAGAAAGCGGCGTCCGAGGCGGTGTCTTCCGACGCACTGGCCAGCGACACGGCTCCCGTGGAGACAGCGGCCCAAGGCGATCAGCCGGAGCAGGAAGCCGGGGCCGACAGCTCGGAAGCGGCGGCAAAGGAATCGTCCGGCGGCCGACCCAAGCGACGGCGTCGTCGTCGATCTGGCCGCGGAAAGGGTGCCGACAAGTCGGCCGACTCCAAGGACGAGAACCAGCCGGCCGAAGCGCGCTCCGAGGAAGCGGTCGGCGAGGCAACCGACAGCCGGCCGAGTTCCGGCGATCGCGCCGAACCGTACGAGGCGGAAGAGGATGACGACGAACACTTGGACGGCAGGTCGTCAGGCCCCAGCCATCGCGGGATTCCCACATGGGAGGATGCCGTCGGCGTAATGATTTCGACCAACATGGAAGCCCGGGCCAAGTCCCCCAGCAGTTCCTCCTCGCGTTCGCACGGCAAGCGTGGTCGCGGTGGCCGGGGAGGCCGCGGTAGATCGGCGGAAAAGAAGAGCTGAAGTTTCCGCTCGCCATGGCCTATTGCTAGCCGCGTCCGCAACCCAAGAGAACCCGCCAAGATGTGCGCGCGGTGCGCGCATCGTGCAACGTAAGACTCTGACCGGGAGTCCGAGATGTCAAAACACAAGCGTTTTCACCTTAGAGACTTGTCACTTCTACGCGAGGAATTGGCCGAGTTGGGCCTGACGTTGCCGATCGACGAGGACCTTTCGATTCTGGCCGATCGGGTTAAGATCGGCTCGCTCGAGACACCCAACCGCTTCGCCGTCCAGCCGATGGAAGGCTTCGATTCGACACGGGACGGATCGCCCGGCGAGTTGAGTTTCCGTCGCTATACGCGTTACGGACGGGGCGGTTCGGGGCTGATTTGGTTCGAGGCGACGGCCGTGCTTCACGAAGCCCGATCCAATCCGGGCCAATTGTCCCTGCACGCCGACAATGTCGAGGCGTACGGTCGACTGGTCGAGGCAACACGCGAGGCTGCTCGCCAGGCGCACGGGCACGACGTGGTGTTGGTGCTGCAACTGACCCATTCGGGCCGATACAGCAAGCCGACCGGCCTGCCGCGGCCGATGATTGCCCATCATAGCGCCGTGCTCGATCCCAAACACAATTTACCCGACGACTACCCACTGGTTACCGACGAGTATCTCGACCGGTTGCAGACGACCTATGTGGAAGCGGCCAAGCTGGCGGCTCGGGCGGGTTTCGACGGGGTGGACGTCAAGAGTTGTCACCGCTACCTGATTTCGGAGTTATTGGCGTCGCACACGCGCGAAGGGAAGTACGGCGGTTCGTTGGAGAACCGCTCGCGGCTGTTGCGCGAGGTACTCCAGCGGATCGCCCGCGAGGTGCCCGAACTGTTCGTCACGACGCGGATGAACGTCTACGACGCGATCTCCCATCCTTACGGTTTCGGTGTTGACCGGGACGATTACCGCAAGCCCAACCTGAGCGAGCCGCTGGCCGTGATCGGGCAATTGCGTGCGTTGGGCATTCCGCTTCTGAATGTTTCGATCGGCAATCCGTACTTCAATCCGCACTTCGGCCGGCCGTTCGATCACGCCACGCAGGGTGTCGACCCGCCGGAAGAACATCCGTTGGAGGGCGTGGTTCGCTTTATCGAGATAACCCGCGCGATCCAGGAGGCGGTGCCCGATTTGCCGGTTATTGCCGGCGGTTACACTTGGCTTCGTCACCTGATGCCGCAGGTCGCGGCCGGCGTGATCCGTTCAAAGGGCGCGACGCTGATCGGCCAGGGTCGTGGCGCGTTTGCCTATCCCGACTCGCCCAACGATATTCTCACCACCGGTCGCATGGACCCGGCCAAGGCATGCGTTACCTGCTCGGGCTGTACGCAGATAATGCGTGACGGCGCCATGACCGGTTGCGTAATTCAGGACAGCGAGATATACGGCCCTCAGTACCGATTGGGGCGGCGTTTTGCGCTGGACCATTTGCGCGAGCAGGCGCGTCGCTGCCGCGATTGCGAGTTTGCCACCTGTACGCGAAACTGCCCAGCGCACGTCGACGTACCCGCCTTCATCCGCGCATTTGCCGACGGCGACATTGCGAAGTCGTACGACGTCCTCCGCTACTCGAACGTGCTGCCGGAGATGTGCGGCGAGGTATGCCCGGCCGAAGTGCAATGCGAAGGCGGCTGCCTGGAGCGGATCTTCACCGAGTGCAGCCTTCCCATCCAAGACATCCAACTCGTGGTCAGCCAAATTGCCCGGCGCGAGGAGCTCCTCGGCGCGCGCTTGCCCAAGGAGTCTTCCGGGCGCAACGTTGCGGTGGTTGGTGGCGGTCCGGCGGGCGTGGCCTGCGCGATCCGCTTGCTGGAACAGGGTCATTCGGTAACGCTGATCGAACGGTCCGAGCGGCTGGGTGGCACGCCCGACTGCATCATCCCCGATACCCGATACGTGGGCGCCGCCGAAGAGAT
>CAZDHN010000806.1:0-2740 GCA_964505115.1 uncultured Planctomycetaceae bacterium | reverse complement strand
GGCTCCAGCGGAATGCCCGCCGCCATCGAGCCGTTCATCTTCATGTCGGCCAACTCGATCAGTTCGATCTCAATGCCCTCCGGGTCGACCGCCTTGGCGGCATCCAGGCAGACCTGCAACGAGGCCGCCGTGCTCATCCCCTTCCGTGGACTGCCGCAGATAGCAATGATCTTGATCGGCTTCTTGGCCGCCGAGTCGTCGGCCGCCTGGGCCGAAACCGTGCCGGCAGCGGCCGCAACCGCCGCGCCGGCGGTGGTCAAAAAGTGTCGTCGCGAAAGATCTGATTTCATGGTCGGACTCCTTTGGAATGGATGGTGAGTGGCAAGTTAGCCCGGTCGCCTGCGATCGGAAGACGGGCGGTGTCTGCTACTTCTCCCGTCGCAGGCGACGGGGCTAACACGGCTGAATTGTTGCCAATCCAGCTACGGGTGAATCGCTTACGGTAATTCCGCGTGTTCGGTGCTAACCATCGCTCCGCGCTTGTCGGTTACGTCGAGGTAGTATACCAACGGGCGGGCGTCGGGCAACTTGGCGGAAACGGTTCCGTCGGCAACCGTCGCGTCGACACTCTTCCACACCCGTTTCGGCCAGGGGCCCGTGTCGGATGTGTAGTGCAATTGGCCCTTCACCACCGGCAGCTTGGAGGTGAACGATGCCGTGGCCTTTCCGCCCGCGGTTTTCATCGAGCCAAGTTTCGGCAACGGGTCGCCGCCAATCAAAACGCTATCGACGAACAGCCCGATCTCCTTCGGCGCCCAACCGACCTGATGGCCGTGCGGCATGCGAACCTGTATTCTGATGTCCGCCCGGCCGGGTATCAGGCGATAGCATTTCTGGTAGCTATCCAAGGGGTAGGCGAAGTCGTTGGTGCCGTTCGCGAAGAGGATGGGGCATTGCGTGCCGGCCAGGTATCGCGAGGGGTCAAAAAAGTGTATCCAGCGTTTGGTTTGCTCGGGACCCATTTTGGCGAAGCGGGGTATCCAAGCGCTGTTGTGATGCAGGAACCCGCAGCCGTAGACCGGCACGGCCACCTTGAAGCGGTCGTCGATCCCGGCCAGGATGCAGGTAAGGTATCCACCCCAGCTTATGCCGGTCAGGCCGACGCGATCGGCGTCGACCTCTTTCATCGAGGCCAAGAGCGAATGGCCACGCACGGCGGCGGCCACGGCGTGGTAGGTCCACATCAGCTTGACTTCGGCGTCGCAAAAATCGCGGAACTTGCCCTGGTCATTTTGCGGCGGTCCGCCGTCGGCCAGCCGTTTCTTCTCGGGCCCGCAGCCACCCAGGTCCATCGCCAGGCAAACATAGCCCCGCTCGGCCCAGAGCTTGGCCCAATCGCTGAAGGCGGTTCCGCCGCCGCCATGCACCAGCACCATTGCCGGCAACGGCCCTTCGCCCGACGCCGGCCGGCCGCAGTAGGCGAATACCCGGGTCGGTTTGCCGTCGAGTGGTTCGCCCTGGTAATAGAGTTCCTGGACCAGGCCCGACTTGGCGCCCCAAGTAACCGGCGGTGCCTTCTTCAACTCGGCCATGTTCCACGGCCCGGTGAACCGCTTGGCCGGCTCCGCCGCTACCGCGCGACCGGCGATCAGACCGACGAGAATAGTGACGACAATCAGCAGGCGGGTGTGCGACAATCGTTGCATGAGATCATTCTCTGGAGAGAGGCGGTTGCGAACGCTTCAGTATGGCGATCCGGCGGCGGCAAATCAAGCCAAGGGCAGGTTGCCGGCATTATTGTCCAATAACCCGTTAGCTGCCAGTTGAAAATGGGTGCCACTGCTGGCTTGTCCAGCAGTGCGAAGCACAAACCCGACGGAAACACTGCTGGGCAAGCCAGCAGTGGCACCCCAACCGCCAGCTTCCGCTGGCGGCTATTGCTGTTTTGGCTATTGCTCGACGATTGACTCCCTCACCCCAACTGCCAGTACGCGAGCACCTGCAAAGTCGCGATGATGATTGCCCAAACGCGCGTGTTGCGCCACCAGACGGGCGGGCCGTCGGTCTGGCCAATCAGGCGGCCGGGCAGCCATATCAGCCAGATAACAAGCAGCACGAACACTCCCATGAAGGCCGCTTTACCCAGCGGCGGGCCGCCGGCGCCAAGCAACACGATCGAGTGTTGAGCAATCTCTATTGGCGAAAGGTTCATTCGGCGGGCTCCTCCTTGGCCGGGATCCAGCAGACCAGGCCGGCCAGACGGTCTTTGTCATAAGGTCGGGTGACCAGGCTGACGGCCATCGTGCCGACCAAGGCGGCCACGAACGACCACCAGGCGACCCAAAGGTACGAGATGGCGTGCTCGCGTCCCGGGATGAATCGGACCGAGTGCATCGCCACGGCCGTGCCCACACCCGTGAACATTCCCGCCAAACCGCCCCATTGCGTTGCTCGCTTGGTGAGCATCCCCAGAAGCAACAGCGCTAGCAGCGGTCCCTGGAAGAAGCTCATGAATGTCTGGAAGGCCTCGAACACCGAGCCGAAGACGGGCCGAATCAGATAGGCCACCACCGCGCCGGCCGCCAGAAACACAATCACCAGCCAACGGCCGACTCGCAGGTAATGCCGGTCGCCGGCCCCGCTGACGATCGGTCGATAGAGGTCGTTCACCACCAGCGTGCTGGCCGAGTTGATGTAGGAATCGAGGTTCGAAAGCACGCCGGCCAAAAACGCACCCATCACCAACCCCAACACGCCGGTCGGCAGCAGCCTGACAACCAGCATGGGCAGCACCTGATTG
>CAZDHN010000805.1:0-2742 GCA_964505115.1 uncultured Planctomycetaceae bacterium | reverse complement strand
CCGTGTTTCATCCGTGGCTCGGTTTCATCGTACCGGAAGGCCGTGAACGGTTACGCATAGCCAATGCAAGAAAAGCCGTCAAGCGTCCCTCGCTTACGCCTCGGGTTACGCTTCGCGCCCACGGGCAAGTGACGACTATTGATTCTTGCATAGCTAATGCGCGACTCAAGGGGGTCCCGCCAGGGAACCGGGCTTCGCCCTGGATCATTGGCTATGCAAGGGTCAATAATCCGGGTCACGCGCTACCCGATCAGGCGGGCAGGTCGAAGCCGAGGCCGGGGCGGTTGGTGGGGTAGAGGATTCCGGCGTCGAGTTGAACGGCGCCGGCGGCCGGATCGTCTTGCAGGCCGAGGTGGCCGTCGAGGTCGGCGTAGACGACGGCGGGGCTCGATAGCGCGTAGTGCAAACCGGCTGCCACGCCCAGGGCCGACTCGTCCACGCTACCGACCATCACCTTCAGCCGGGCCGACTTGGCCACGGCCACTATCTCCATCGCCTCGCTTATCCCGCCAACCTTCATCAGCTTCACGTTCAGCATGTCGGTCAGGTCGCTGCTGGCCAGCCGGAAGGCGTCGCGGAGCGAGGCCAGGCTCTCGTCGGCCATGATAGGCAGCGAAACCTCGCGCGAGACCTCGCCCAGCAGGTCGGGTTGACCTTGCAAGGTCGGCTGTTCGAGCAGTTCAAGCCGGGCGTCGCGAGTCAGGTCGATGAACCGCAACGCCTCGTCGACCGTGTAGCCCTGGTTGGCGTCGAAGCGAAGCTCGATCCCGTCGCCAACCGCCTCGCGGACCTTCAACACCCGGGCGACGTCCGAATCGACATCCAGGCCACCCTTCATCTTCAGTGCGGTGAAGCCCTGCTTGATCCACTGCTGGGCGCTGGCCACCGCGTCGGGCTCGGAGAGGATGCCGATGGTAACGCTCGTCTTCATGCAGTCGCGGTAGCCGCCCAGCAGTTTCCAGACGGGCAGTTCGCACTTCTTGCCGAGAATGTCGAACAACGCCATGTCGACCGCCGCCCGGGCGGACGGCTCGTGGCGGAGCCCCCGTTCGAGCCTTTCGCGAAGCAGGGCGGGCCGCAAGGGGTCGGTGCCCTTGACGGCCGGCTCGACGACCGTGCGGATGACTTCCAGCACGCCCTCGGGCGTTTCGCCGGTTACCTGTTCGTCGGGCGCGGCGCAACCGCAACCGACGATGCGCCCGTCGGTCACGATTCGCACGAAGACGTTGGCCGTCGTCTCGATCGTGTCGTAGGCGGCCGTGTACGGCTCGGTCAACTGCATTTTGACCAGCCAAGCTTCGACCCGCGTAATTTTCATCGCCCTGGCATCCTGCTAAAACTGAGGACGGCCCGCCTTTCCGCCTGTAATTTCAGAATCGAAAGACTGGACTCTGGCGTTATTATACCACCTTATAAGGGATGTCAAGTGCCGGCACGTAGTACGGATGAAATTGCACCTTTCCACCCTACGGCCAGACAGACGTTTGACTCCGCCAGGGGAAGCGGGTATCCTACCGGTTTCCATTGCTATTGCCCCTCCACGGTGGCGTCGAAAGGAAGCTAACATGACCCAGGACGAACAGCAACTCGACCTGCTTGCGATCTTTCACTACATTGTCGGCGGCATAACGGCGCTCTTCTCTTGCTTTCCATTTATTCATCTCGCCCTGGGGGTGGCAATGCTCAGCGGCGCGATTGATTTTGAAGGCCCCGGTCCGCCGCCACCGCCGTTTTTCGCATGGCTCTTCATCTTGTTCCCGGCCGTCTTCATTCTGATTGGCTGGACTCTGTCCATAGTCATCATCATGGCCGGACGAAAACTGAAGAGCCGCGGTTCCAGAACGTTCTGCATGGTTGTCGCCGGGTTGGAATGTATCCTCATGCCCTTCGGCACGGTCCTCGGCGTTCTCAGCTTGATTGTGCTAATGCGACCATCCGTCGAGCAACTGTTCGCCGGCAACGAAGCGGCCTTTTGAGCGCATCCCCAGGCAACGGTTTGCCACGACGGAGAATAGCGAGAAGATGCCTTTGCATAATCGCAAGTCGGCCAAGGGTTCCCGCCGGAAGAAATGTGTCCGGGTCGGCAGGGCCTTCCTCGGCCACGAATCACAATGTGATTCCGTTAGGTACTCGTTCGAGGGCGGGCAACTGGTTTGCTCGCTCAGCTATCGCTACAAGGCGTTGTTGCTGATTGCCTGCCTGCTCGGCGGCCCCGGCCTAATTCTATACTTTGTGTCACAGCCCGATTTGTTTTGGGAACTCCCGTTGTATTTCCGGGTGGCGATCCCCTGTTTTATAGCGTTCATTTCGTACGCCTGTCTTCATTTGTCCATCTGCCATCCTCGCGTCCGTTTCGCTTTCGGATTCAAGCAGATCATCTTTTCGACCAGGGACTTTTTCGGCCGCTATTGTGAACATGTCGTTCAAATGGACCAGGCGACCGGATTGAGGATCGGAGAAGAAAAAAGAACTCGCAGTTCCACCGGACGTCGGGATAATCCGGCCAACCTGATCACTTGCTATTACTTGCTGCTGATCATCCGCGACTCCTCCGACATCCGCGTACTGGAGACGACCAACAAGGATCTCGTCCTGGAGATCGCCGCCATCGTTAAAGAGCAAACCCGCGGGGCGATTGCGCTCGGGCCGTGAACCTTGGGCAAGCTAACGTGTCGTCGGCCCTGCCGCCCTACGTCTCGATCTCGTAACCCTTGCGGCTTTCACGCGCGAGGAACGAGTTCG
>CAZDHN010000804.1:0-2743 GCA_964505115.1 uncultured Planctomycetaceae bacterium | reverse complement strand
GGTGCCACTGCTGGCTTGCCCAGCAGTGTGTAGGTTATGCTTCAGCATAACATTGCGCTGGAGTGCGTTATGCTGAAGCATAACCTACTGTGTTCGCACTGCTGGGCAAGCCAGCAGTGGCACCCGCTCAAAGAGTCGCGTAAACAGGCCGGGCCTCAGATCGTCCAGGGGCCGCGGATGGCGCGGCTGCGCATGCGGTCGGCCTGGTCGTCGTCGACGAAGCTGTCGGCGGCCGGGTTCCATTTGATCTTGCGCTTCAGCCGGATGGCGATGTCGGCCAGGTTGCAAAGCGTGGTGGCGGCATGGCCGGCCTCGACCGGAGCGACCGGGTCGCGCCGGCTCTTGACACACTCTAGAAAATTCCCTTGGTGGTTGCTGCTGGCGTAGAGGTGTTTGTCATTCGGCTTGATGGCCACCTTCAATAGCGAGGCGGGCTCGGCCTCGATCTTGCCTCCGCTGATGAAGACCGAACCCTTGTCGCCGACGAAGCGCGTTCCAGAGCGATACTTGCTCTTGTCGTCGGAGTAGTTGATCTTCAGTCCGCCGGGCAGCGTGCAGCAAACATCCCAACTGATTGGCGTATCGTTCATGCCGGTTTTTGGGAAGACGGCGGTGCCTTCGACTTCGATCGGCCCGACCCACTCGCCACCCAGCCCGAACAGGGCTAGATCCATGTGATGCACGCCCCAGCCGCTGATCCAGCCGGTAACGAAGTTGTAGCAGTGCATCCATCCGAACAGCCGGTCGCAACGGTGCGGCGTGTAGGGGATCATCGGGGCCGGCCCAACCCACATCTCATAGTCCAACCCGGCCGGGACGGGCACGGGCTTTTCGGCGGGCGCCTCGCAGCCACCGGGGCAGCCCACTTCCACCGACAGCAACTCTCCCAAGTAGCCGTTTTGCACCAGTTCGCCGGCCTGGCGGACGTGAGCAATCGAGCGCATGTGCGTGCCCGTCTGAAACACACGGCCGTAACGCCGCACCGCCCGGCACATCGCCCGACCTTCGTCGATTGTCACCGAGAGCGGCTTCTCGCCGTAGACATCCTTGCCGGCCGCGACGGCCGCGATGGTCTGAAGTGCGTGCCAGTGACCGGGCGAGGCAATTATGACGGCGTCGATATCGTCGCGGTCGATCAGTTGGCGGAAGTCGGTGTACGTTTTGCAGCCTCGGTAGGCATCCTTTCCGGTCTGTTTGGCGTATCTCGCTTCGACGGCCTTCTTGGCCGCCTGGCACTTGTGCTCGTAGACATCGCAGACGGCAACCACCTGGGCCGTATTGTGCGACATGACCGCCCGCATCATCGAGTTGCCCCGGCTCCCCACGCCGATCGAGCCGCAGACAACGCGCTCGGACGGGGCAACGCCGCCATCGGCGCCCAACGCCGAGCCCGGCAGGAGATACGGCACGGCCACTCCGCCCGCGATGGTCTGAACAAATCGACGGCGTCTGATTCCCATGGCGGTCATTGAAGCACTCCTTGGTTCTGGTGATGACTGCGAAGTTCCCCTGCCCCCCAACCGGGCCATTTTCGCGGATAATTGTAGATGGTACTTGATATCGTTGACAAAATCAAGTAGGGTGATGGGCGTGGAAGGATAATCACCACCAAATACCCGGTTCAACCATGGCAACTTGGGCAGCCTATATCGCCGATGACCTGCGAACCAAGATTCGCACCGGCCGGGGGTTGCCCGAGAGCCTGACGCTAAAATACCTCTCACGGCAATATGACGTCAGCCTCATGCCGGTCCGGGCGGCGGTCAACGAGTTGCTCGATGAGCAGTTGCTGCAGAATCGCGACAACGGGCGTCTGGTAATAAGCCGCACGAAGATCGGTAGCGGTGTGCCCGAAGACGAGCGGCCGCGACTGGAGCCACCTAAAGACCACTACGACCGAATCGCCGACGACCTGGTGGCGCTTAGCTTGCGAGGCAGGGCGGTCTTCGTTCGCGAGGAGGAAGCGGCCGAACGTTACGGCATCAGTCGGGCGGCCGTGCGTCAGGAGTTCACTCGCCTGGCGGGCGCGGGCATATTGGAGCACGTGCCGCGCCGCGGCTGGCGCGTCAGGCCGTTTCGGCAGAAGGAACTGGCCGCGTTCATCGAAGCCCGGGAGGCTCTTGAGCTGAAGGCGCTGGAACTGGCCTGGTCGCGTTTGGAAGACGACGACCTAAGGGCGATGTGCGATGGCAACGCGCTGCCGGAAACCTCGACAGGGCAACCGGTCGTCGACAACTCGCTGCACGCCTACCTGATCGAGAAGGCCGACAACCAGTACATCGGCGATTTCTTCGATCGCCATGGAAAGTACTACGAAGCGATTTTCATGTGGGAGTTGGGCGACCGGGACTCGGCGATCGAGACGGTCCGCCAGCATCGCGCGGTCCTTGAGGCCCTGCTGGCCAGGGATCGGGAAGCCGCCCGCAAGGCGCTGATCGCCCACATCCGCTTCAACCACCCGATGTTGACCGTCGGCCGAGGAGTTTTCGGTGGGGACCCCGAAGTCCCCGTGCCCCCCGAACGACCCGGGTCGGACCAGAAAGTGCATTAACTAACTGTGTAGTCATGGCAATTATTGATATACTGTGTAGAGTATGTCGTCTCGAACCGGGGCGGCCGAGATCTCGAGTCACCTGTTCGCATTTTCAGCCAACTCATCTTTTTGTAACGAGGGGAAGTCCAATGAAAACCATGACCGGCGTTTTGACATTCCTGGCAGCTCTTTGTGTCGGCCTGTTTTTAA
>CAZDHN010000803.1:0-2747 GCA_964505115.1 uncultured Planctomycetaceae bacterium | reverse complement strand
GTTCAGCGACCAACGGGAGTGGGTTATTTCTTGGGTGCGGTAGCACCGGTTTGGTTGGCGGCCCCGCCGCCCTGTGTCTTGACCAAATCGATTTGCTGCCCGTCGGCCTCGATGAAGATTCGCAGCGCCACCGTCCCCTTCCCGTTGATCAACTGGTAAAACTCATTCAGGCTCCTGTACTGGGCGGTCTTCGCCTTGAGCTGCTCGATCTTCTTGCCAAAAGCCGCCTTCTGGGCCGCGTCCTTTATCTTCGGAAGCTGCATGTTGGCCTGCTGCTCCATGGCGGTCATTGTCTGCACCGTCTTGATGAGCTTGATGCCTTCACCCTTCCACAGCGGCCGACGACGCGAGTCGGGACCCTCGTAGCTGCAGGACGCATCGACCTTGAGCGTCGTTCGACTCGCCTTGAACTCGATATCGAAGCTGACGGCCGGCAACGCGCTACCGGTCATCCTGATCGTCACCGTCTCGCCGGAGCGGGCGATTTTGGGCGGGCCGATCGAGTGCTTGGGGAATGGCCCTTCCAGCTTCGTCACTTCCAGCCTAAGCGCGTCGGTGTCGGGCATCCGACTGAACGACAACGACCGCTTCATCCCCTTTGCCTTGCGCGAGTCGAGACTCACCAAGATCGGTTCCATCGGTATTGGGACGGCCAGTGTAAGCAGGTGAACGTTCCCGCCCGCGTTTATCTCGAACATGCAATTCCGAAGACGGTCGGCCGGCGTCGAACTCGCGCCGTCGAGCCATTGGAAGCTCAATTGCCCCTTGTCGAAGAGGACTTGGGCGATGTCGGTCTGTTGCTCGCCGCCGCTCGACGCGGCCGCTTCATATCGCACCAGCCAGCGCGGCTTGCCGTCATCGGTGTTTTGGCGTTTGATCGAGAACCGCTCCTTGCCCATTATCGCCGTGCCGCCGCCGGCGAGCGAGACGATTACCGTAACGTCCGGCTTCACGCTAATCTTTCCCAAAACCAGCGGATTACCCGACGCCGCGTCGCCAAGCTTGGGTAACTCGATGACTTTGGCAAACCCCCGAAACGGATCGGCCTTCTTGACCGGCGGTTTCTTGACCGGCGGTTTTTTGACCGGTGGTTTCTTGTCCGGCGGTTTCTTGACGGGCGGCTTCTCGCCTGGTTTCGTGGTTGGCGGCTTTTCGGCGGGAGGCGTTTCGGCAGGCGGTTTCTTTTCGGCGGGCGGCTTCTCGGCGGGTGGCTTCTCGGCAGGCGGCTTCTCGGCAGGTGGTTTTTCGGCGGGCTTGGTGTCTTCTTCGGTCGACGGTTCAGCCGCGAATACGTCCTCCTCCTCCATCGACGGCGCGACCGGCGGCTTCGCCGCTTCAGCCGAAGGCACGGCTTGCGTGGTCGCGTCACCGTCGCCTCGCGATGATATGACGACAATGGCCGTAACAACGCTCGCAAGCAGGATCAGGCCCAGCACGCCGCCGGCAACGGCCAGCATGATGACCTGCCGTCGCCGAGCGTCGGCCGCGGCATCGGCTGCCTTCGACTTGTCCGCCGGGCGGCCCTTGCCAGCGACTTTTCCGCTGCTAGTGTCGACCGCCGCCAGCGGCGCTGCTCGCGAAGGTTTCTTTTGCGGAGGACGCCAGTCGGCCAACAACCGGCCGATCTCGACGGCCGACTGAAAGCGATCGTCCGGGTCCTTGGCCATCATCTTCCCGCAGATTCGGACCAGATCGTCCGGAACGTCGTCGCGCAGTTTAGCTATGTCGGGCGGCTCTTGTGTTTGGTGTTTTACGATTCGTTGGTGCAGCGTGCCTTCGCCGAACGGCGGACGGCTGGTCAGCAGAAAGTAGAGCGTGCAACCCAGCGAGTAGATGTCGGCCCGGTGATCGAACTTGTGGCTTTCCATGGCCTGTTCGGGAGCCAGATAGTCGACCGTTCCCAATACCCGATCTTCCTTGGCGCCGTTGGAGTCGTTTTCGTCGGAGAGCCGGGCGAGCCCCAAGTCGAGTACCTTGACGACGCCCTGCTGGTTAACCATCAGATTCGAAGGCTTGATGTCGCAATGGATCATGCCGCGGTCGTGGGCGTGTGCCAGGCCGTCGCACGCCTGGCGAATGGAATCGGCCGCCGAGGCGAAGTCCAAGGGGCCGTCCGCTTCGACGATCTCCTTCAGATCGCGACCCTCGACGTATTCCATCACGATGTAGTAGCGGTTGCCTTCGTTATCGACGCTGTAGGCCCGAACGATATTCGGGTGGTCCAGCCCCGCGATGGCTCGGGCTTCGGTAAGGAATCGCTCCAGCGAAGCGGGGTTCTTGGCGACGCTCTTGGAGACGATTTTTAGGGCCACCCGGCGATTCATCGTGGTGTGCTCGCCGAGGAAGACGCCGCCCATCCCCCCACGCCCCAGAAGCTCGATCAGCTTGTATTTGCCCAGGAAGAACGAGCTTCGCCCGGCCAGCAGTTGGCCAGCCTGCCAGCGAGTTAGCATATCCTTGCGGACGAGGAGTCGAGCGAGGGTTTCCGCGTCGGCAGTGCCCTTGGCCGCATCGTTGGCCTCGTCAATCTGCTCGGCCGTGAACAGCTTGCTCTTCACCAGGACTGCTAAGAAAGATTCCGACGACGAGATTGCCATATACTTGCCCGCGGCTGCCATCCCTGCTGATCCGTTCACATGTGAGT
The DNA here is from genome assembly GCA_964505115.1 of uncultured Planctomycetaceae bacterium. GTDB lineage: Bacteria > Planctomycetota > Planctomycetia > Pirellulales > Thermoguttaceae > CAZDHN01. Next base: position 103 of record CAZDHN010000803.1, on the reverse strand, counting down.
CTATCAGCAGGGAGCCGGTTTTGCAAATAGCGCGCCCGCCAGGGCCGTGGCGCAGGAACGGGTTTGCGGAACCTCAATGGATCGGTGACACGTTGGTAGCTGA
>CAZDHN010000802.1:0-2764 GCA_964505115.1 uncultured Planctomycetaceae bacterium | reverse complement strand
TGGGCTGCACCCACGCTTGGATGCCGTGACGTATCGTCCGTGGCTGCAAGTTCATCTTGGCAACATAGGGTATGATGATCGGACTCTGGATAATCCGCGCCTGACGCATCTCGCTGAACTGCACGTCCGGGAAATTATTTGGCACGAATTGTATGTGCTTGGGCTGTATCTTGTTGTTATAGAAGTGCGGCAGAGGAGCGTAGGGCTTATGATAATTGAAAACCCCCCGCTGCAAATGATGTACATGAATGCCGGGCGAGCGGATGCTCTGCTTGACAATCGTGCCCGGGTTCGGGTTGCTAAACAGAATCTGGCCGTTAGCCGGCGCCGCCGACAAGCCGCTCAGCAGGGCCAAACAGACGATTGCTACCGTTCTTCGTGACACGTCGTGTTCCTAATTGATATTGACCTGATTCTGCCAGGCCCGTAATCTGCCGGCCCTATAAATTTTACGCTACGGGAGTTCTCGCGGCGTCCGTACCGGGGGCTTTCTGCAAAGGTACGGGGCCGGATATTCATTCCGGGTGTTGTAACCGCGACGATTGACACAGTTGGAAGCTTGCGAAAGGGTAGCCCGATGAAGTGCCCCAGTTGTTGGGCAGACAAGGCATACCGCCATCAATGCAATGGCTGGACCGACATCCTGTTGGCTTGCCTGCTGATGGTACCCATGAAATGCCACCACTGCTATCACCGGTTTCGCGTCTTCTGGCCGCTAACCATCGGCAGGAGGACCGATCCACCCGTATTGCGGAATCCTCGCGCGAAGCAAGCGGCCGGAGCGTCTTACGCCGCCCGACACTATGCGGCCACGCACAATGCGTCCGACGGCCGACGCCCGAACACGTCCGCCAACACGACCGACAACGTGGTGCCGCCCGGCGAATTGTCTTGACTGGCTCGTCTTGACTGGCTCGTCTTGACTGGCTCGTCTTGACTGGCTCGTCTTGACTGGCCCATCGTCTATTGACGCGTGGGCTGTTATCGCTATACTCTCCGCCGCTTCTCGCTTATCTTTCGCCCTTTTCCGATGGCCGCTTTCAGCGACAACGCCATGCCCATTCCTGACCCCGAACCCTTCGTTGATATCCACTGCCACGTCTTGCCCGGCATCGACGACGGCGCGGCCGATTGGGATCAGTCGTTGGCCATGGCCCGGCTGGCGGAGGCCGACGGAATTTCGACTATCGTGGCAACTCCTCATCAGTTGGGCAACTACGGTCGGAACGATGGCCGCACTATTCGGACCCGAGTTGCCCAGTTGCAGCAGTTTCTCGACCAGCACGGCCAGCGGGTGCGAATCCTCCCGGGGGCCGACGTTAGAATCGAGCCCGAAATGATCGGCAAGATCCGCGCCGGCGAGGTGCTTACGCTGGCTGATCGAGGTCGATACGTACTGTTGGAACTGCCACACGAGATGTACCTGCCGTTGGATCGGCTGCTTCACGACCTGAACCGAGCCAGCCTGATCGGCATACTTTCCCATCCAGAACGCAACCTGGGGATCCTCAACAATCCGGGACTCATCGGACCGTTGGTCGACGCGGGCTGTCTGATGCAGGTTACGGCGGGAAGCCTTATCGGCAGCTTCGGCCCGGATGTCCAGGGGCTGGCTGAACGGCTGCTTACCGATGGGCTGGTCCATTTCCTGGCCACCGATGCCCATAGCCCGAAATCGCGCCGACCGCTGATGCGACGGAGCTACGAGCGGACCATCGAACTGGCCGGTTACGAGGCGGCCCGCGAGCTGTGTTGTCGCAATCCGGCCTGCGTGGTTGCCGACATCGTCGTTCAGCCCGGCCGCCGCAAACCTAAACGCGCCAGCCTGATGGGTTGGTTCGGACGCCGCAAGGCAAGCTGATGCTCTTGATCCGTCAAAGACGCCCTCTGACGTCAATCGTCCTCCTCTGCTACATCCTGTGCAATGCGGGCGAAGGCAACGTCCGCGCCGAGGAAGGCTGGACCGATTATCGAGAGGTGGGTGTCTTCAGGTGCCGGGCAGATTTCAAGCTCGACGAGTTGGAAAGCCTGTTTGGCCATCTCAATCAACTCCAAGTCGATCTGATGCAAACGCTCGGAGTCCGCCTGGCGAACGAGCCGATCGAACTCTATCTGCTGCGCGACTACTGGAGCTACCGCAAGTTCCTCAGCCGAAACCTACCCGACATTCCATATCGACGTGCCCTCTATATCAAGAGCCAGGGGCAGGGAAGAGTCTACGCCTACAGGAGCCGGCAACTCGAGGTTGACGTTAGGCACGAATGCACGCACGCCCTGCTACATGCCGCGCTGCCAATGGTCCCCCTCTGGCTGGACGAAGGTCTGGCCGAGTATTTCGAGGTCCCTCCCGACAAACGTGCCTTCGAAAATCCGCACCTAAAGAGCCTGCGTTGGAATTTACGATTCGGGATAGTGCCGAACTTAGCGAAGCTGGAGAAGGCCGGCAATCTTTCGGAAATGGGGCGAGCGGAATATCGCGACTCTTGGGCCTGGGCTCATTTCATGATCCATGGCCCGGCCGAAGCTCGCCACGAGTTGGCTCGATTCCTGATGGATATCCAAGGCAACACGCCCCCGGGCCTGCTGAGCGAACGACTCGCCCGGCGGTTACCCGACCCAAGAGCCCGCCTTTCTTCTCATTTCAAGAGCTGGCAACGCTAGCCCGTATTTTTCCCGACCCATCTGCCGAGACGATGTTGGTGGGAAATATGGGCTCTTCCGGTTTTAAGTGCAAACTGCTGAAAACAGGGCGAGCCGGGGGCTA
>CAZDHN010000801.1:0-2775 GCA_964505115.1 uncultured Planctomycetaceae bacterium | reverse complement strand
ATCTTGGCCCTGTCCAGCCCGCTGGCGTAGGCGTCGACCGTCTCGAAGCCTTTCGCCCGATTGTAGAAGCCCGGGCCGTACAGCCGGCTGGCATCCGGCTCGGCAACGAACTTATCTTCGGTGGCGGCCGAGTCGTACAGTTTGGCCGTGTCGTTGTCGACGGCGGCGTTGGTCGCCAAGGCCTGCACGATGCCAAACGTGGTCGCCTCGACGAAGTCGGTCGGGCTGCCATCGTAGTTCAATTTTGCGGACGTCGGGTCGGCCACCAGCGCGTCGTTGTCCGGCCCGTCGTAGAGCTTGGCCAGGTCGACACTATCCTGCCCGATCGCCGTGACCTGCTCGAACCGCCGGCCCCACAAGTAGTAGTCGGCCCCTGCCAGCGAACTGAAACCCGTCTTGCCGATAAACTCATCCTTGCTGCCGGCCGCGCCGACGAAGGTGGCCACGTCCATTCCGGCGTCGGCGTAGCCGTAAACTCTATCGACATCGAACACCTCCCAGAGGTAGGAGCCGGTCGAGTCGGTCATTGTCGCGTGGTCGGGCCAGCCCTGGAAGGTATCGGCGCCAGGTGAATCGTAGAGGCGCGCCTCGGCGTCCCGTCCGGGCCCGGCGGTGAAGCGGACCTGCTCGGCGAACGTTGTTTCGAGCAAGATGCCGGTGCTGGAGATTTGCGAGTAGTTCTTCTGTAAGATGGCCTCTTCCACGCCACCCCCGCCTTCAACCTCGACCGAATCGGTTCCCGCCCCGGCGTCGAAGTGGATGTTTGTAACGCCGGGAAAGGCGGCCGAGTCGTAGTACATTCCGTCGATAAGAACGACGTGCGTTCCAGCCGGCCCGGCTCCGATCATCGCCTGAAACAGATCGGGCCCGTCGGTGCCGGCGACCGTTACCACTCCGCCGCCGATGCCGACATGGAGCAGGTTGACCAGATGCAGATCGGCGCTGGTGCAGGTGCCGCGCAGCTTGAAGTAGAAGGTTTCCCCGGCGGTTGCGTCGAGGTCGATTCGCTGGTTGCCGTTGACGACGGTCGAGGTGGCCAGTTCGGCGAGGTTCTCGTCGCAGAGCACGATTTCCAGAGTGCCGGGCGCGGCGGCAATCGCCTCGATGCTGAGTATTCCATCGCACGAGGCCTGACAACTGTACGAGAGATCGCCGGCCGACGGATCGAGACCGGTTCGCTCAAATGCGGTGATTGGGCCGAGCGGGTCGACGATCCTGACGGTGAAGGTCCCCAGGGTTCCGGCGGCCACGTGGTTTCCGCCGATGTCGACCACTTCGTCCGACTGCATGAAAACGGTGTAGACGCCGTTGTCGCTCATGTCCCAGGTTCCACCCGGCGCGGCTATCTCGTAAGAAGCGCTGCGTGGCGTTCCGTTGTCCGCCGGATCGACACCAGCGTACGTTACCGGCAGAGGAGCTCCGCCGGGCCCGGTAACCCAAATGTCGTCGCTGTCGAGAGAGGATACGATGACTGCTTCGTCGTCGGAGTAGATAACCGTGGCGGAGTAGGTCCATCCGCCAGGGCCGGGGTCGCTCAGGTCGGGAGCGTTAAGTAGGGCCGTCGGGGCGATCGTGTCGGTCAGCGGCCCCAAGGTGGTGGCGGCGCCTTGCACGCCGGTCAACTCTCCGCCGGCATCGTCGATCCAGGCGAGCAGCGTGGGTTCCGCGTCGGCCAAATCGATCGAGTAGACCGGTGTATCGCCGGCCGTCTCCCCGTTACTGTAGCCGATCAACTCGAAATTCGGCCCGAAGGTCAAACCGTACAGGTCGGTCAGCCCCGTATAACCCACCCTTGAAATGGCCGGGGCGCCCAGCGGATCGGCTATCTTCAGCAGGGCGCCGCTGGTGGTTGCGAACTCGTCCCGAGTGGTGACATACATGTTCCCGTTGTAGTCGAACTCGATGTCGCCCGCCGAATGGTAGAACTCGGCCCCCACGGTGAGTTCCTTGTGCAGGGTCGCCAGGGCGGTTCCGGTGTTGAGCATGAAAGTGCAATCATGCTCGGAAACGATTCCGTAAGCGCCGGCGGCGAAGAGGGTTGAGCCGTCGTTGCTGAATTCCAGCGAGTTGAAGAAGACGGGCAGATAGTACCCGTCGACGTAAGCCTGAATCTGCCCGATGAACGTAACGTCGACCTCGGGCAGCGGCAGGGCGCTGGTGTCGATGTCGACTCTGTAAAGCAAGGAGGTGGATACGCCAGTCGGCAAAGTGACGCCGTAGTAGCAATCCTCCAACGGTGAGTAGGCCATGTCGTCCATGACCAGCGGGACGCCGCCCGATTCCATTTCTCCAAGGTACAGCGGGTCCAGCCCGCGACTACCGGCCCTCAAGCCGATGCCGAAAAGCTCGCCCTGGTTGTCGCAGAGTACCGTGTCCCAATCGACCGTGGCGCTCGATGCCAGAACCTTCAGGCCGTGATCAGCGGCCGGCACGCCCGACAACAGGTTACGGTCTTCCAGCGGTTCGATAGCGAGTCGACGACTTCGCGACAAGCCACGTACCCCGCCGATGGAATTCTTAGTCATCATGGTTCAACTCCCGCTACCCGGCTCGTGCCGGAGGCGAATTGGCTCGGATGTATGGATAATCCGGTTTGAGGTAGCTTTCCGCGCCCCACGGCGAGGTATGGCTATCACCACCATCCTAACCGAATTGCACCGGCCAAGTCAACAAACCGGCTGCTCGGCCCCGGCGAGCGAGAACGCCCCATAAAGCCGCGACGTAACCGTTCACGGCCTTCCGGTACGATGAAACCGAGCCACGGATGAAACACGG
>CAZDHN010000800.1:0-2775 GCA_964505115.1 uncultured Planctomycetaceae bacterium | reverse complement strand
CGCGCGCTTCAAGTCGTCGACCAATCGCTCACCGCGGCAGTTCACCCCCGGTGGCGACGGTGAAGTCCGAACGCTTAAGTTGGAACTGAAGATCATCGCCGACGTGGGCCTGATCGGCAAACCGAACGCCGGCAAGAGCACGCTGCTAAGCCGGCTCTCGCGTGCCCGACCCGAAATCGCCGCTTACCCGTTCACCACGAAAACGCCCAACCTGGGACTGGTCCAAATCGACCAGGACCGCTCGTTCGTGATGGCCGACATACCGGGCCTGATCGAAGGCGCCCATGAGGGCGTGGGGCTCGGGCACGAGTTTCTCCGCCACATCGAGCGGGCGGGCATCCTCGTACACCTGGTCGAGCCCCAGCCGAGCGACGAAACCGATCCCAAAAACAACTACCGGACAATCCGCCGGGAACTGGAAAAACACAGCGCCGAACTGGGCAGCCGGCCGGAGATACTCGTCGTCACCAAGGCCGATCTGCCCGACGCCGAACCGCTCCAACAGCAGCTTGCCGAACAGCTCGACCGCGAGGTACTGCTAATCTCCGCCGTCACCGGCGCCGGCCTCAACCGCCTGGTCGGCGCAATCGTCCGCCTGCTGGATGATGACAAAGAAGATCAATGGTAATCCCCCCCGCCTGACTCGGATTCTGCAAGAAGACCCTTGCACCGTCATCCGCTAATCGGTTCTTCCCTCGGCCGTCATACCGGTCCACCAACCGTAAAGTGGGTCGGTGCGGCGGGGACGAAATCTGGCGAACCGCTCGATTCGGCAAAGCGCTGCGGCAACCTCGGCTTCACTCGGCATCGTGGCGGTTACCCAACTGTCAATTAGTTGCGGGGTCGTGAGAGTTGGAATCCCCGCTTCGGATGCCAGTCGGATCGCCTTGCGATCGTCCGTGGCCACGGTCCACCCACGCGAGGCGGCTATTGCCAAGCATGCCGCTTCGCCGTCATCCAAGTCGACGGCGAATCGCACAAACGCTTCCAACTCGTTGCTCCCTTCCAGGTGGCACTTGCCGATAAGGCCCGCCTCAATCGCTTCCGACAGGTCAATTCGCGATGGCACCAACTTCTCGGTGTCCTCATCGTCGGGTCTACGAATCTCCATCGCCTCGCCTTGCACCAAGTCGGTCACGTGAAGCGACCCGCCAAACACACCCAGAATACTCAAGGTATTGCCGGCCGCATAAAGGTTAATCAGGCAACATGCGTCAACGATCTTCTCGGGCATCGGCTTCCCTCGGTCACTTCCCGGGCGACAGCAGCGAGAACTCCGACTCCAACTTGGCGAATCGGACTTGACCGTCATCCGAGTCACGTTTGGCCGTCAGGCATCTTGCCACGATCTCGCGTGCGGTGACCGGAGTGCAGCGAAGGAATCTGGCCAGTTGCCCCTCGCTCAACTCGCCCCGTTCGTGGGCGGCAACGGCCAAGAAAGTATAGCGGGCCGGCAGTCGTTCGGCACTCGTCGGCTGCCGCGGAAGCCGTAGCATTTCGCCGGCTTCGCGGACCTTGAAATTCGATTCCTTGAGATGCTCGCGCACTCCCTTGGGAATCAGTCGCAGCCCTTCCAGGCGCAACGTCATCGCCTCGACCGAAGCAAAGTACAGATGGCTCAGCCGGCAGAGATCGGCGATTTGGAAATCGCCCGTCGTGTTCACAATCTCGTTGAACCTGCGATGCACCGAAGTGGCCGGCATCAGGAACGCCATCGCGAACGACTCGGCAAACCGTTCGTTATCGGGCTTGCGTCCAACGGGGGTCAGATAGTCGATACCCGGCTTGTAACGATCGACGATTAAATGGCCGTACTCATGTAACATCGTCGCCCGCCGCCGCTGTGGGTACTGCTTCCGGTTGACGGCGATCACGCCCCCAAAGTCCGCGACAAACGCAAACATTCCGGCTACTCGTGCCGGTAGGCTCTCGTACACAATCCGCAGCCCCACTTCAACCTCCAAAACGTTGCGAAGATCAATCACCGGCTGGTCGCCGAGCCCCAATCGCTGTCTTTCCTGAATCGCCACGTCCTCGGCCAAACCAACCACGTTCACATGCTTTCCAAGATGGATCTCCGCGGGGTAGTTCAGCCTCAGCGGAGCGTTCATAATCTCTTCCAGCCGGCAATAATCGGCCGCGAACGCCTGGAGGTCGGATATTGCTTGCAGCAACTCGGCATCGTCCGACTTCATCTGATGAGCCACCGCCCTCAAGTGCGGTTGCAGGTCGGCTAACGGCGCGCCGGGCCGCATGAGATCGTGAACCGGTCGACCGTAAAGCGATGCCAGCTTGACGATTTCCTCCGCCCGAGCTCGGCGAGTTCCCTTCTCGATCGCGATCAGCGTTGGCCGGCTACACTCAAGCTCGCCAGCCGCGTCCTCCTGCGTAACGCCCCTGGCCTTTCGGGCTTCGGTAAGACGTTGCCCCAATACCCGAGGATCAATGGATTCAGATTGAAACATGATTTGTCTCCCTATCTTTATCGCATCGCGAACAGCCTGCCAGCGACGAGCTTTCCTCGAATCCAGATATTCGTTTTCAGCCATTACCCCATGTCCGTTTTCAGATGTATGCTTCGGACCTTTGGCTCCTAATGATATTATCGCCCCTAGTATTACATTGTCAATAGCGAATGGCCCCAGTTTCGTATCTTTGTAAATATTGGCCGAAATTCCGGTTCATCCGGCTGAAGCGTAGTTTTCCGTAAGTTGTTGCTGGCAGCAAGTTTCCCGGCGCTGCCGGTAACGCCAGTGCGTTTGGCTATGGCACATA
>CAZDHN010000799.1:0-2785 GCA_964505115.1 uncultured Planctomycetaceae bacterium | reverse complement strand
CGATCGAAATGGCGGCCGGACTCTGGGAAGGACTGCTCGAACTGGGGGCCGATCGCAAAACGGTCGTCGTGGCCGTCGGCGGCGGAGTGGTCGGCGATCTGGCCGGGTTCATCGCCGCAACCTACGCCCGGGGTATCCGCTTCCTGCAAGTACCCACCACGCTTCTGTCGCAAGTCGACAGCTCGGTGGGCGGCAAGGTGGGCATCAATCTGCCCGGGGCAAAGAACATGGTCGGCGCTTTCCTGCAGCCGCTGGGCGTGCTGATCGACACGGCCACGCTCGACACCCTGGCCGATCGCGAGTATCGGGCCGGGCTGGGTGAAGTGGTCAAGTACGGCGTGATTCTCGACGCGGAGTTGTTCGATTACTTCGAGGCGAACGTCGCCGGGCTGCTCGGCCGCGACCACGACGTGCTAACCCACGTGATCGCCCAGTGTTGCCTGCTCAAGGCCGACGTGGTCCGCCAGGACGAACGCGAGGAGACCGGCGTCAGGGCGGTGCTCAACTACGGTCATACTTTCGCCCACGCACTGGAGACACTCGGTGGTTACGGCACGCTGCTGCACGGCGAGGCCGTTTCGATCGGCATGTTGTGTGCTTCACGGTTGGCCGAGCGATTGGGTCGGGTCGACGCCCAATTCACGGCTCGACAACATGACTTATTGCAGTCGTTGCGGCTACCGGTCGACCTGCCCGACCTGGACGGCCAGCAGATCATCGAGGCCATGACGCACGACAAGAAGGTCGAGCACGGCAAACTCCACTTCGTGCTACCCAGCCGGATGGGCGAAGCCGAACTGGTCGGCGACATCGACCCGGCCGACGTTAGAGCGGCCCTGAGTTGACCGCGCTACCGGGCGTCGATTGGTCAGTTGGGGACTGGTCCATTTTTCGGCCGTTGGACGCATTTCTTCGTGCATCGTTGGCCGAAAACATGGACCTGTCCCCTTCGGTAGCGCTACCGACCGCCGGCTCGGGCGTCGATCGGCTCGCCGGAAACCTCCACGTCCTTGCCGAGCAGGTGCTTGTCGAAGAAGGCGGCGACTCGCTTGCCGATTTCCGGACCGCGGATGCCGTGTCCGCCGCCCTCCATCTTCACCAAGGTCGAATCGGCTTCAACTTTCTTCAGGGCAGCGTGCAATAGCTCCGCCTGCTCCAGCGGAACGGTTTTGTCTTCAGTACCGTGAACGATAAGAAACGGCGGGGCGTCGGCCGAAACGTGTGTCACGGGAGAGGCGGCCGTGGCCGCTTCCTTCTTCTCGTCGATCGTTCCGCCAAACAAATGCACCAACGGCGATTGGTGCGAGCCGGTCCGCTGGGTCTTGCCAAACAAGAGGAAGTTGGACGGCCCGCAAAAGTCGACCACGCAGGCAACGCGGCTGGCCAAAAGCCTGGGAACAGACGGCCAGGCCAAGCAGTACGGCGGACGCGAAGACTGTTGGTTTGGAGGGACGCATGTTATTCTCCTCTAAAGGGTGGATACGATCTCAGTATCCATATTAACCCCGATGGGCTGTAAATGTTTCGGTCGCGGGGGCCAATCGGTGGGGATTCGTCGGCCAGTACAACTCCGGACCGGACTCACGACTGTATTTATTACCGCCACGGCGTGTACTGTCATGCAGATAAGATATATCCATGGCGAATAGAGCGGAAGTCGTATCCTAGAATTCCAGCAGAGGATGTATAATGCTGACAATGTCGGTCTGGCGACATTCGGCCGCCGTTCCAAGCCGAACACGATGACCATAATAGCCGCGCCGAACGATCACGTCACACGTTGGCAACGAGCGACTCGAACCCCACAATGACCGCCAAGACCATGTCGCACGGACACCATCTGCCGCTTACGCTTACGCTCTGCCTGGGGCTGGTTGCTTCACTGGTCGTGTTTGCTTTTGTTCGTAACTGGGAGCTGCGCAAGATCGAGGCGCTTTTCGACCATCACGCCAAGGAGAGAGCGGAGATCGTCAGCAACGAGCTTGACCACATTATGCTCGTGCTCGAATCGGTCGTCGCCTTGTACGACTCGTCGGACCGGGTGGAGCGTTACGAATTCCGACAATTCACCACGCCACTCCTTTCCCAGCGACACGGCATAAGGATGCTGGGATGGGCGCCTCGCGTTTCAGACGCCGAGCGAGTCGAATTCGAGGCCACGGCGAGGCGAGACGGGTTGAAGGAGTTTCAGATCAGCGAGCATGGGGTCGACGGTCTCACGGCGCGGGCGGCAAAACGCGATTGCTACTATCCGGCTCTCTTCATTGAACCTCTACCGGGAAACGAGTTCACGCCCGGTTTCGATTTCGCCTCGGACCCACGGCGACTGGAAGCACTGAACAGGGCTCGCGACACGGGCGCCGCGGCGGCTACCGGCCGGATCGAACTGGGGCGGGAAACGCCGCCCCGATTCGGCTTCTCGGTTTTCCTGCCGGTCTACCGGAAAGATTCGCCGTTGGCGACAGTCGAACAGCGCCGGCAGAGTATTGAGGGCTTTGCCGTCGCCAGCCTCGACGCCGCCCGCATCGTGGAAGCCGCTTTGGCCAGCCTTCCCCTGGAGGGCATCGATTTCTTCGTCCACGACAACTCGGCCCCCGAGGACCGGAGATTCATATATTTCCATTCCGCGCGAACGCGAAAGCAGCCCTGCACGCCGGAGGAGATCTCGGCACTGAGCGATACCGCGCCGATGCGCCACGAGAATGCATTCGTGGTGGGAGGACGGTGGTGGTCGATCGTATGCACGCCCGCGCCCACTTACTTGGCCGAGGAACGAACGTGGCAC
>CAZDHN010000798.1:0-2785 GCA_964505115.1 uncultured Planctomycetaceae bacterium | reverse complement strand
GGATCCCTGATAGCCCACCTGCTAAAACCACCAACCCAAAATCGGGTATGAGCCAATTGTTTTAACCACGACACTTCGTATTTCGACATTCCTTGTTCGATATTCGATATTCAATTCATCCCCGGATACCGCTTCCGATAACTCGTTGTATATGAACTACTTGCGACTAATTCAACGGTATTGGGGCAAGCCCGCCGGCTAAACGACCGGCGTTTTCGGCACGACCGGCTCAATCGGGCGTCGGCCGGCTCAATGTAAGCTACTATTATCGTGGATTGGGCAGGGTTGCGTCCATACGCGCAGACGGGAATATCGATTATGACCTTTTCCTGGCCGGTCTTCATTATTGGGTTGACTCTGGGCGTGCTCCAGTTGGGTGTTGGAGTTGTCATCGGCCGCTATCTACTTAACCGCGATGCCGGAGCCGACCGAGACGAGTCGATCGACGACAGACTCGCTGCCCTGGCCGGACGGCTTCAGGGGATTCTGGCCATGTTGTCGGGCGACGTGGGCCGGCATCAGGTTCGCATCGAGCAGATGACCAAGGATATCTCCGCCCTACAAGCCAGCGGCACACCCGATCTGGCCGAACGCGTTCTGAATAGCCTCGCCCAGGTCAGCCAAGCCAACTTGGAGTTGCAGTCGCGGTTTGCCGAGGCCGAAAGCCAACTCGGCGAACATGCCGATCGGATCGAAGCGTCAGTGGGCGTCGCGCCCGCCAAGGAGCCGATCCCGCCCGACAAGGACATGGCGACCATCTCTCGCGAGCTTCGCGATCGCCTGGCCGAAGTCGAGGCCGAGGGGTAAGACGGAGTTGCACGCTGGCACCCGTCAGCGTGGCTAATACGGACCACTACGGCGTGCCGAACTCTTTGCTTGCTTCGACCAACACGGCGAGGTTTTCCGGCGGTACGCGGGGCGAGACGGAACAGGCGCTGGATAGGATATACCCGCCGCCCGGGCTGCCGACCTTCAGACGCCAGAGTGCGTCGGCCCGCACCTCTTCGCTCGATTTGTTCAGAAGCGTGTTGACCGGATCGATATTGCCCTTGAAGAACAGGCGCTCGCCGATCCGCCGCTTGGCGTCTTCCAGGTCGACACTACCCAGCGGTGGCGGGTCGAGCGTGTCGATCCCGTCGATGCCCGTGTCGGCCATCAATTCCAGGCGGTCGCCGATATCGCCGCAAGTATGCGTGTAGACGGGCACGCCCTCCTGTTTAATTCGGCCGACCACTTCCGCTTCGTATGGGAGCACGAACTGTTCGTACTGTCGGGGCGAGATGAACCCGCCGCCCGCGAAGGCCGACGAGATCAGCACGGCGTCGGCGCCGCGCCGCGCGTACTCGACGCCCAACTCGGCCGCCCCTTTGGCGTAAGCGGCCAGGATGGCACGGCACTTGTCGGGATCGTCCATCAGGTTCATCAGGGCCTGTTCGTAGCCGAAGAGTTCCATCAGGTGCGTCCAGGGCGCGAATATCTCGGCATGAACGGAAACGGTTTCACCGACCTGGCCAAGGACCATTTCGAGCGTTCGGAAGTAGTAGTCGGGCCAGTAGTCGTTCGGATCAACTTCGACCGGATCGAGCCCGAAGTAGAACGGATACTTCTGCCCACCCAGACAGTGCGGATCGTCGTAATAGATTCGCGCCGGGTCGACCTCGTCGATTGTCGGCCGCTGCTGTCCGTCCTGGGGGAAGTGGTGTGTGTTGTCGTCGGCCGGACATTTGGCCGTGTCGCCGTTCTTGAAGAAGACCGTCTGGCCGCCGTCGTCGGCCGTATCGATCCGCTGGACGTGCCGCATCCAATCGGGATCGCACCCGCCCAGGTTGATCAGGATACCATCGAACCCGTATCGCTCTTGCAGCGTGATCATCGCCCGGGCGAAACCTTCGCTGGTGAACCAAATGTCGCTGGGCGCCACGTCGGTATTGAGCAGGTAGTGGCCGATTGCCAGTTGGCACATAACGGGCACTCGGTCAACCGGCTCGTGCCGCATGGCGGCGCTGATTCGTTGCTTACCGTTCATAATGGATGGATTACCTTGGTTGAGTTACGGCGGGTGCCACTTATAGTAGCTCCAAAGTTATGAACAGGCTGCTGATGCGGGGCGCTTCCTTATAGTAGCTCCAAAGTTATGAACAGGCTGCTGATGCGGGGCGCTTCCTGCTGGCTTGTCCAGCAGTGCCTTGGCGGCGATTGTACTTCGCACTGCTGGACAAGCCAGCAGTGGCACCCTACCAAACGACAGCATCCCAATTGGTTACATTCTATCGAGCAGCCTACCGCGCGCGAGCGGTTGTGGCAAGCAGAATCCGAGGGGGGGGAGGCATTTCAGTCCGGCAGATCAACCCCCAACTCGTCGGCCAGCTTGACCAGTTGCGACCAGTTGCCCTCGTCGAGCGTGATCCCCTCGGCCTGCTTTCTGGCGAGAGTCTCGCGCTCCGGCTCGCCGGGCAGGATGATCCGCTCGACGCCGTCAACGGTTGGGCTGCTTCGGACCCAGTCGACAAGCTGGGAGACCTCGGAAGCGAAGTGTTCCGTGCCGCCGAAGTGGGCCGGATCGAAAACCATCATGAACACGCCGTTGCCTACCTGATTGCTGGGCACCTCGCGCGAGCAGCGTCCGCCGGAAAGGGCGCCGCAGAAAATCTCGACCATCAGGCTCAGCCCGAACCCCTTGTGTGCCTGATCGCCGCCCATCGGCCGAAGCGAGCCGTGCGGATCACCATAGAGGTCGTTCGGATCGGTGGTCGGCCGGCCTTCGCTGTCGATGATCCATCCCTCG
>CAZDHN010000797.1:0-2794 GCA_964505115.1 uncultured Planctomycetaceae bacterium | reverse complement strand
TATGGCGCTCACGCCGTCCTCGGGCGCGCAGCCGGCATGGCTGGCGACGCCGCGAACTCGAATCTCCAGCCGGTATCCGCCAGTGGCGCCGATGGTGAGTTTCTCGGCCGAGCCGCCATCGAAGTTGAAGGCCAGCCGGGGTTTGCCCAACATGCCGAGCCGGGCGTGTCGGGCTCCCCGCAGTCCCACTTCCTCCTGGACCGTCCAAAGGAAGGTGAGCGGCGGATGAGGTAGCTTGCGGCGAACGACTTCCAGCGCGGCGCCCAGCACTGCCGCCACGCCTGCCCGATCGTCGGCCCCCAACGCCGTGCTCTTGTCGGCCGGCAGGATCCAATCGCCACGCACGATCGGCTCGACCCCGACGCAAAGCGGCACGGTGTCCATGTGTGCGATCAGAAGCCGTCGGCAGCCGGGTATTGTGCCGGGCAACTTGCAGGCCAGGTTACCGACCCGACCGTCCGGCAGGCCGCGGCGGTGCGCGCTGTCGGTCTGAATTGCATTGTCCGGCACGCCGGCCCGGCGGAGCTTGTCGATAATGAACTGGGCGACCGAACCTTCCCGGCCGCTGGGACCTCGTATCTTCAAGAGGTCTTCAACCAGGCGGTCGGCCTGGCCGAGATTCGGTTCGGTCGATTCCGCCGGCGTTTGCTTCGTCATGCCGATTCACCCGATTGCCAGGGCCTTGTTAATGCGTTGGAACCGTCTATCCTATAGTTTCGGTAAGGGTTTCGCCATCTGGGATTTTTGGGTGTGGCGTTTTTGCCCCGCTGATTCGGGCTGCCAACGGCCCAATCGTAACCCGAAGCGTGAGCGAGGGAGAGCAGCCGCTCGCGCAGTGGACCGACAGGCGTCGAGATGCCTTGGTTCGTCCCACGTAAAATGGATGTAGAAGTCAATTCATTTGGCGTCCCTCGCTTACGCTTCGGGTTACGATCAGATGATGAAAAGTCTGGACCAAAGCCAAATATACGCAGGATATCATGAAATTCTTTCTGGCCGGCATAATGCAGGGGTCGCACGCCGAGGCGGTGATCCACGATCAGGACTACCGGCGGCACGTAAAAGAGCTGCTGGCGGCCCATATTCCCGAATCGCGGGTATACGATCCGCGCGATAATCACGCCGAGTCGTTGGGTTACGACGACAAGACGGGCCGGAGCGTCTTCTTTCACCACAACAAAATGTGCGGCGAGGTCGACATCCTGCTGGCCTTCGTGCCGGAGGCGTCGATGGGCACGGCCATCGAAATGTGGGAGGCTTACCGGCACGGCGCGGTTGTCGTCACGATTAGTCCCCTGCGGCACAACTGGGCCGTAAAATTTCTTAGCCACAAGCTCTACGCCGATCTCGAGGAGTTCGAAACCGCACTGGTCGACGGCGAGTTGTCCCAACTCATCGAGGAACTCGCCAGAAAGTGATCTCGCCCAAGCCGTGCAGCATCTACTCGAACAAACGCCCGAACAACTGCAAACCTGGTTCACCCAGCAGGACTTGCCCGGCTATCGGGCGGCGCAGGTGCGGCGATGGCTGTTTGCGCGCCGGGCCGACAATTTCGACCAGATGACCGATCTGCCTCAAGCGATGCGAAATCGGCTGGCCGAGGAGTTCCAAATTTGGACGACGCAAGTTGCCGCGCATCGCCAGTCGGACGACGGGAGCGAGAAGCTGCTTCTGGAACTGTTCGATGGGGAGCGAATTGAATGCGTGCTTCTGCGCAACGATCGCCACCACCGAACCGTTTGCGTCAGCACGCAGGTCGGTTGTGCGATGGGCTGCGTTTTCTGCGCCACGGGCTTGGACGGCCTGGCGCGGAACCTCGGCAGCGGAGAAATCATCGAGCAGATGCTTCGGGCCGACCGGCTGTTGGCCGATGAAGAACGGCTCAGCCACATTGTGGTGATGGGCATGGGCGAGCCGCTGGCCAACCTCGACCGGCTGCTGACCGCGCTGGCCGCGGCAACCAGCCCGGACGGACTGGGCATCGGCGCCAGGCGGATAACAATCTCGACCGTGGGCTTGCCCGCCGCTATCCACCGCTTGGCCGACGAGAACTGCCAGTACCACCTGGCCGTCTCGCTGCACGCGGCCGACGATCGGTTGCGCAACGAGCTAGTGGCTGCCACTCGGGGGGTGGGCGTAGGGGCGATAATTGCGGCGGCCGACTATTACTTCGACGTCACCGGCCGGCGCGTAACGTACGAGTACGTCCTGCTGGCCGGCGTCAATGATCGGGCTGACGACGCTCGGCGGCTGGTCGGTCTACTGTCGGGCCGGCCGGCGCTGGTGAACCTGATCCCCTACAATCCGGTGTCCGATCTTGCTTTCCGCACGCCCACGCCGGCTGCCGTGGGCCGATTCGTGGAGATTCTCACCCAAGGCGGCCTGAACGCGCAGGTTCGCCACCGAAAAGGCGACCGGATCGACGCCGCCTGCGGCCAGTTGCGACGCCGCAACGGCTGAAAGCCGCTCTGCCCTGACTGCTGGGGGGTGGATTTCCACGCGCGAAACTCTCCTCCCGCAACGGGGTTTATTGGTTATCGACCCTATATACCACGCACGGCCATGAACTGCGCTTTTGACGTCATTACATAATAAGGCGGAACCTCAGTTTGTGACCGCGTTGAGTATAAAGCCGCAACCGTTGCTCGCGCTACAAGTTCGCGGCAGGGTGGTAGGAGGTGTCTGCTTGGCCTAAACTGGAGGTGATTGAGACGGCCCGAACCGTGCATTGGCCATGCGGAGATTAAGAGGCTGAGATTAAGAGGCTGAGATTAAGAGGCTGAGATTAAGAGGC
>CAZDHN010000796.1:0-2803 GCA_964505115.1 uncultured Planctomycetaceae bacterium | reverse complement strand
ATTAACAAGATTGACAGGATGAATTCTCGAAAGTCGTTCTTGTTGATCTTTGTACAGTCAATGCGCGGAGCAAGGGTGTCCCGCCAGGGAACCGGACTTCGCCCTCGATCATTGACCATGCAAGGCCAATAGGCTCTACGTCAGAACATCTTGATCAGGTTCACGAGAGTGCCGAGACAACAGGGGAACACTGATTTTCGCTAATCTTCGCAAATTGTTTCTATAAGTGTCGACCAGCGATGATTAGTGTTCCCTGGAAAGCAATGGACTTATTCGGGACGCGATTCCTTATCTTGTTAATCTTGTTAATCCTGTCTATTGGCTTCCCGTGGTTGCATCGCGGTTCTAGCTATCGGGTTTGTGCGGCCAGGAGCCAGGCGAGGATGCCTTTTTGTACGTGCATCCGGTTGCCGGCCTGTTGGACGACAACGCTTTGGGGGCCGTCGATCACTTCGTTGGTCACTTCCTCGCCGCGCCGGGCGGGTAGGCAGTGCAGGAATACCGTGCCCTTCTGCGTGTGCGACATCAGCGACCCGTTGACCTGATACTTGGCGAAATCGCGTTGTCGCGCTTCCCGTTCCGACTCTTGTCCCATGCTGGCCCAAACGTCGGTGTAGACGGCCACCGCGTCGCGAACCGCTTCGACCGGGTCGTCGGTGACCTGCATATCGAGTTGGGGTACTTCACGTTTGAGGCGCGCGATGAATTCGTCGTTGAAGCGATAGCCTTCGGGCGTGGCCATGGCCAGTCGCATGCCGATCTTCCCGCAGCCCAGCGCCAGGCTTCGGGCGACGTTGTTCCCGTCGCCGACCCAGGCCAGCGTATGGCCCTCCGACTTCCCGGTCAATTCGCGGATTGTGTAGAGGTCGGCCATGGCTTGGCAGGGATGTGCCATGTCGGTCAGGCCGTTTACCACGGAGCAGGAACAGTATTCGGCCAGGCGGACGACCGTCTCGTGCTGCTTCGCCCGGATGACGATCACGTCGACAAACTCGCTCAGCACGCGTCCGAAATCGGCCGTGCTCTCGCGACACCCGAAGCCCACGTCGTCGCCAAGGAACAGGGCCGTTCCACCCAAGTGTGCCATGCAGGCCTCGAAACTCACCCGGGTCCGCAACGACTGCTTCTCGAACAGCATGGCCAGCACGCGGCCGGGCAAGAGCGGCTCGCGCAGCCCCTTGAGGAACTTGCTCTTCAGGTCCTCGGTAATCGAGAAGATTCGGTCGATCTCGGCCGGTGTCAGATCGGCCAACGTCATAAGGTCTCGCATGGTGCGGCCCGTTGGGTTTAGCAGTGAGAAGTTTGAGTTATTCAGACGTTTAGTTCCGACTTCCGACTTCCCTACCCGGCTTGCTGCTGGAGTACTTGGGCCAGGATGTCGCAGCCTTCGTTCACTTGCTCTTCGGTCATGGTCATGGCGGGCAGCAGGCGGATGACGGTGCCTTGGGTGCAATTGACCAGCAGTTTCCGCTCCATGCAGGCCTTGACCGTGGCGGCGCCTTCGATCGTCAGCTCGATGCCGATCATCAGACCCAACACGCGAAGTTCGCGTATCAGGTCGCACTCCTGCCGCAACTGCTCCAGTCGATCTTGGAACATGCGGCTGATCCGCTTGGCGTTCTCCAGCAGGTTCTCCTTCTCGATCATTTCGATGGTCGCCACACCCGCCCGGGCTGCAATGGGGTTGCCGCCGAAGGTGGCCGCGTGCATGCCGGGACGCAGGCTGGGGGCGATTTCCGCCGTGGTCAACATGGCCGCTCCGGTCAGACCGCCGCAGATCGCCTTGGCTAGTGTCATAACGTCGGGCGTGACACCGAAATGCTGGTAGCCGAACCACTCGCCCGTCCGACCGCAGCCGGTCTGCACTTCGTCGAAAATCAACAGAATTTCGTTTTCGTCGGCCAGTTCGCGGAGCCCCGCCAGGAACCCGTCCGGTGGAATAATAACTCCGCCCTCGCCCTGGACCGGCTCGACCAGGATTGCGGCCGTCTCCTCGTCGACCAGTTTCTTGACCGCCTCCAGGTCGCCGTACGGCGCGTAAACGAAACCGGCCATCAGCGGCCCCAGCCCTTCGTGATACTTCGGCTGGGCGGTGGCCGCCGTGGAACCGAGCGTCCGGCCGTGGAAACCGCCCTCGAACGTGATGATCTTGTATCGCTGCTTGGGAGTGTGCAGCCGCGCCAATTTGATCGCCGCCTCGTTGGCCTCGGTGCCCGAGTTGCAGAAAAATGCCTGACCCCCGAAGCTCCGCTCGCTAAGCGCCTTCGCCCACAACCCTTGAGCCTCCATGTACCAGGTATTCGGCGCGTGGATCAGACGTCCCAACTGTTCGCGAACCGCCTCGACGACCGGCGGCGGGCAATGCCCCAGCAGGTTGCATCCCCAGCCGGGAAACAGGTCCAGATAGCGGTTACCTTCGCTGTCCCAGACGTGGGATCCTTCACCCCGAACCAGCGAGACGGGAAACCGGCCGTAGTTGGGAATTACGTATTTCTCGAACAGCGCGATCGTCTGCTCGGAACTCATTTGAGACTGGCCATCCACCGCAAGTTCTCCTGAAGGTTGAATGTTGGTTCGGTTTACGGGCGGGTTAAAGACAACTTCCCGATTTCGGGGTGACCAGGGACCAGGGGTGGGCTGATGAAAATGTTCTTCATGTGTGTTTCTTGCTAACCGTGCGTGGCGGCGGCGAGCTTCTTCATAAACAGCGACTCGCCGGGTGTCACTGGCGTAGGAGTCTTTCAATACCAATATTCCCCAGTTTACCCAGTCGCCTAACTTTTCATCAGCCCAGACCAGGGGT
>CAZDHN010000795.1:0-2809 GCA_964505115.1 uncultured Planctomycetaceae bacterium | reverse complement strand
TCTCCACATTTTTGGGAGCCCAGGGTGAGGGGGTAGAGGAATACGCCAGTTATTTTTTGCCCGATCCTTATCTGCCGTTGAAATTACGAAGCATTCGGACATTACGTTCACCTTAACCGTCGTGCCCGAGCCGTCGAGTGTGGTGCTCTGGCTTATCGGTGGAGCGATATGTCTATTGGCCTCTCCTCGGCGGCGACGGGAAGCGTGCCCCTAGCCGCATGAGTCGCGAGGTTATGCCCACCTCCAGGGCCGGTAGAACTCGGTAAATGCCTCTTCTGGCGGCATCCGCAACCGATGATTGACAACCCTGGCTGATTAGGCCACACTCGGGGTTGATTCAAATGCCTATCAGTTTCTTATTAGCCCCCAATAGAGGAGGAGGGTTGGAAATGAATATCTACGACTTCGCCATGCAGATGGAGCGGGACGGGGAGAACTATTATCGACAATTGGCCGATCAGTGCGAGGTAGTCGGGCTGCAAGAGATATTCACCATGTTGGCGGAAGAGGAGGTTAAACACTACAAAGTAGTGGAGCAGCTCAAGGAACAAAACGCGACTTCGCCCGAATTGAGTGATGCAAAAATAATCGATAATGTGAAGAATGTCTTCCTTGCAATGAAGGAAGAGAAGCCGGAAATGCATGGCGGTGAGACTGAACAGACTCATGCATACCGCAAAGCACGCGATATCGAGGACCAGAGTCACAAGTTCTATCTGGAGAAGGCCAAAGAGGTCGAAGGCGAGCACGGGCAGAAACTCTTCCTGCAATTGGCATGCGAAGAAGAAAAGCATGTCCGGATAATGGACGAAATTGTCGAATTCGTTTCCCGCCCCGAGCCCGGCAATTGGCTGGAAGACGCGGAGTGGACTCACCTGGACGAATATTAGCGTGAAGGTTGCACTGCGAGTGATCGAGGGCGAAGCCCGGTTCCCCGGCGGAACCCCTTGATCCGTGCATTGACTATACTGCTAACCTCAAAGATCGTTAAGTTTTTGACAAAGATCGGCGATTAGTGGCGACCGGGTTCTTGCCTGGGTGCGGTAGCACCGGTTTGGTTGGCGGCCCTGCCGCCCTATGCAAAGATCAGAAGCACATGGAAGTGATCGTCCGCCGCCGGTTGCTTTCCAGATCACCGTGCTTGTCGGAAAATAACACGTGAAGTTACGCAAAAGGGTATTTCATTCCGCTCGCCATCAATTATCATCTATTGACCCTTGCATAATCAATGATCGAGGGCGAAGCCCGGTTTTCCAGTGAAACCCCTTGATCCGTGCATTGACTACGCAAAGATTAATAATACTGGGGATGACCCCGCAACGGGCCCCCAAACCGGCCGTGAACGGTTACGGCACGAAAACATTTCCACCGCAATATCCCACCTTTTCGCATGAGGAGTACCATCATGTCGTGCCATGTTAATAGAAGCAGCGTTTCGACCCGCCGTGAGTTCCTGAAAACATCCGGCGCCACTGCCGGTGTGGCGGCGGTCGGGCTTTCCATCGCGCGAGGCGCGCATGCGGCCGGCAACGACGTTATCAAGATCGGCCTGATCGGATGCGGCGGGCGCGGTAGCGGCGCGGCCTCGCAAGCCTTGAGTGCGGGCAAGGATATCCGCCTGGTCGCCATGGCCGATCTGCGCGAAAGCAAGGCCAATGGCTCGCGGAAGCGGATCGCCAAGGCGCACGGCCAACGGGTGGACGTGCCCGACGAGCGGCTGTTCGCCGGGTTCGACGCTTACAAGAAGGTCCTGGCCTCCGACATCGACGCCGTGCTGATCGCCACGACGTCGCACTTCCATCCGGACATTTTCGCCGCCGCAATCGAAGCCGGCAAACACGTCTTCTGCGAAAAACCGCACGGCTTGGATCCGGCCGGCGTCAAGCAGTTCGGCGAAAGCTGCAAGCTGGCCGAGAAGAAGGGGCTGAGCGTGGTTTCCGGGCTGATGAACCGATATCGGGCCGACCTGCGTGCCACGGTCGAGAAGATCAACGACGGGGCGATCGGCGATATCATCGCCATCCAGCATAACTACGTATGCGGACCGTACCACGCCAACGAGCGTCCGGAGGGAATGAGCGAAATGGAGTATCAGTATCACAACTGGTATCACTTCAACTGGCTGGCTGGCGACCAGGTCATGCAGCAGTTGATCCACAGTATCGACAAGGGCAACTTCGTGCTCGGCGACCTGTCGCCCACCAAGGCTTGGGGACAGGGCGGTCGATCGGCTTGCTTCGGCGAGAAGTACGGCGACCTGTTCGACCATCAGACGGTCATCTACGACTTCCCCAACGGCACGCGGATGTACGGCATCTGCCACAACCTGATCGGCGCGGCTCATCCGGGCGGCGATTGGTTCTACGGCACCAAGGGCAAGGCCGGCATCGGGTATATCAACGGCGAAACCAACTGGAAGTATTCCGGATCCAACGCCAATCCCTACCAGGTCGAACACAACGAGTTGTTCCAGTCGATTCGCGACGGCAAGCCGATCAACAACGGCAAGTACATGGTCAATTCGACCTTGATGGCCATCATGGGACAACTCTGCTGTCTTACCGGCCAGGAGTTGACTTGGGATCAGATGTTGAACTCGAAGTACTCCGTCGCCCAAAAGGCCTATGGCTACGACCAGGAACCGCCCATCAAGCCCAACAAGGACGGCGGTTACGATCTGGCCATTCCCGGCATGACGAAGTTCTCCTAGCGACGGACCGAGCCATTTGGGTTGCCTTCAGGGTCTAGCCCGTATTTCTCACCAACATCGTTACGAGAGGTCGTAAGTTCTGTCGTGGCAAGGAGTGCA
>CAZDHN010000794.1:0-2814 GCA_964505115.1 uncultured Planctomycetaceae bacterium | reverse complement strand
GCCCGGGCTCCGTTTTTTGTCGGGGTTGATTTGGGTGGAACGAATGTGAAGGTTGGGGTGGTCGACGACCTTGGCCGGCCCTTGTCGTGGCTGAGCATTCCCACCGAGTCGGAAAAGGGGCCCGAAGACGGCACCCGGCGGATGGGCGAGGCCGTCAAGGAAGCGATCGCCCGGGCCCGCTTGGAGCCGTCGGCCGTCGCCCGGGTTGGGCTCGGATCGCCCGGCACGATGGACATCCCCGCCGGACGGCTGATTGAGCTGGTCAATCTCAAGGGTTGGAACGATTTTCCGATTCGCGACAAGCTGAAGGGCTACTGCGGGCTGCCGGTCGCTTTTGCCAACGACGCGGCGGCCGCCGCTTACGGCGAGTATTGGGTCGGCTCGGGACGCGACTTCGGCAGCCAGGTGCTGCTCACGCTGGGTACCGGAATCGGTTGCGGAATCATTATTGGCGACCTCTCCATCATCGGCGAGAACAGCCACGGCGCCGAATGCGGCCACATCATTATCGACTGCTCGGACAACGCCCGAATGTGCGGCTGCGGTCAGCAGGGACATCTCGAAGCATACGCCAGCGCCACGGCCGTCATCAAGCGGACCCGGGAAGCGCTCGAGGCGGGCAGCGACAGCTCGCTCGCCGGCCGGCTGGCCGAAGGTGCCGAGTTGACGCCGAAGCTGCTCGCCGAGGAAGCCGAGAAGGGCGATGCACTCTCGATGGAAATCATCATGGAGACGGCCCGATACCTGGGCATCGGCATCACCAGCCTGATGCACACGATCGATCCGACCGGCGTGCTGCTGGCCGGGGCCATGACCTTCGGCGGCCACCAGACCGAGCTGGGCCAAAAATTCCTCGAACGCATCAGAGAAGAGGTTCGCCTTCGGGCGTTCCCAATTTTGGCCGAGCGAACCGTCATCGACCTCGCCTCGCTGGGTGGCGACGCCGGCTACATCGGCGCCGCCGGAATCGCCCGAGTAGAGCATTTGCGGCAGTAGTAAGTAAGTGGCCCGAAGTATTTCACCTGTAGCTGGATTCGCAAGAATTCAGCCGCAATACAAAAAACTGAATTCTTGCGAATCCAGCCACGAACTGGCCCGGTTGGACATCCAAACGAAGGAGACCCACCATGCACCGTATGCGTTTCGCCTGTCTGCTCGTGTTGCTCGCGCCGCTGTCGGTCCGTGCCGCCGAAGGTCCCGTCGACGCCGGCCCCGTCGACGCTGGCCCCGTTGATAGCGACCGCCGGCCGCTGATCAAAAAGCTGGGCACGGTGGCCCTGGATGTCGTAGAGAATTCGCCCGTCGTGTTCAAGGGCAAGCTCTACCTGTTCATGGGCCGGCACAAGTTCCACTTCGTCGAGCAGGATACCGGGCGAACCACGCCGCCGTTTGCCAGCGGCTACTTCGGCAACGCCTTCGTCGACGGCGACACCATGTACGTGACCGTGGCCGGCGCCGGCCCGCAAGTGCGCATGTACACGTCGAAAGACCTGAAGAATTGGGAGTCGAGCGTGGTGTTGGACCTGCCGGGTTTCAAGATCTACAACACCTCGATCTGCAAGGCCGACGACCGTTACGTGATGATGTTCGAGATCGGCGAGCCGAAGGAGCAGGCCGGCGCCCGGTTCACCGCCCGTTTCGCTACTTCGAAGGACCTCAAGCAGTGGACGGTCACGCCGCCCGAGTGCGTCTATACAAAGGCCCGCTACAGCGCGCCGCATTGCCTTCGATACCTGGACGGCTGGTTCTACAATTTCTACCTTGAAGCTCGGCCGGGCAGGCACTACGAGATGTACGTGGTTCGCTCGAAGGATTTCGTCAACTGGGAACCGAGCCCCCTGAACCCGGTGCTCCGCGAGTCGGCCGGTGATCGCAAATTGCATAACCCCAAGTTCAGCGAGACCGAGCGGAAGCGGATCGCCACGGCCGTCAACTGCAATAATTCGGACCTCGACTTCCGCGAGTACAAAGGCCGCGTGGTGCTGTTCTACTCGTGGGGTAACCAACTCGGCATCGAGCATCTGGCCGAGGCGGTCTACGAAGGCACCGAAGCGCAGTTCCTCCGCGGTTGGTTCCCCGAGAAGCAGACAGCCGCATGGCCCGGCACCAAGTCGAAATGGAACGATTACGACCGCTACGACTTCGAGTGCGACGGACGCAAGTGTTGGGTGGTCGTGCCCAATCGCGTGGCGCCGGGGAAGCCCTGGATATGGCGGGCGAGGTTCTTCGGCCACGAGCCGGGTGTCGACCTGGCACTGCTGGCCAAGGGTTATCATCTGGCCTACATGGACGTGGCCAACCTGTTCGGAAGTCCCACGGCAGTGGCCCATTGGAACGCATTTTACAAGTATCTGACCGAGAAGCACGGCTTCGCCCAGAAGACCGTGCTGGAGGGAATGAGCCGTGGCGGGCTGATCGTGTTGAATTGGGCAGCCGCCAATCCGGAAAAGGTGGCCGCAATCTACATCGACGCGCCCGTCTGCGACTTCAAAAGCTGGCCTCGTGGAAAAGGCGAGAACGTAAGCGGCAACCGTACCTGGCAAACCTGCCTGAGAGCCTACGGGCTGACCGACGAGCAGGCGCTGGCCTACAAGCGCAACCCAATCGATAACCTCGAACCGCTCGCCAAGGCCAAGGTGCCCGTCCTCTCGGTCTGCGGCGATGCCGACGAGAGCGTCCCGCTGGTCGACAACACGCGAGTCGTGGAAAGTCGCTACCGAGAGCTGGGCGGTCCGATCAGGGTGATCGTCAAGCCGGGCGTCGGTCATCACCCACATAGCCTGAAGGACCCAACGCCTATCGTCGAGTTCCTGC
>CAZDHN010000793.1:0-2817 GCA_964505115.1 uncultured Planctomycetaceae bacterium | reverse complement strand
AGTTCCCGCAACGATTTCGGGTCGCCCTTTACGATTAACGGCGCCGGAGGTCTGTCACAACTCAGGTTGATTCCGGTATGTTCACAGGTGGGGCGGACCAGCTTGAGCACTTCGTCAACCACCGATTGCAGTTCGACCGGATCGCGTTGAACGGGTCGGGAGCGCCCCAGCGTGAGGAACTGCTGGAGGTACGATTCCATCAACTGGAGTTGTTGCATGGCCACCTCCGCCGACTCCGACCGGGCCGCGTCGGGCAGCTCCCGTTGCAGCAGTTCGATGGCCAATCGAGCGCCCGTTGCCGAGTTCCGTAACTGATGTGCCATACCAGCCCCCAGTTGCCCCAGGGTGTGTAGCCGCTCGCTACGGCGGACCTCGTCCTCGTATTGAGCGAGCCGTTCGGTCATCTTGTTCAGCGAGACGGTTAGATCGGCGATTTCATCGTTTCGTCGCGGTACGTCGAGCGGCCGGAACGATCCGGCGGCGATTGCCATGGCCTGGTCGCCCAAGGCCCTGATCGGCCGCACGAACCGGCCGGCCAGCAGCACGCTAACCAGCATTCCGGCAAGCATGGCGATCGAACCGGCCGACAGGATGGGGTAAGCAACCTGCCGAGCAATCGCCCACCATCGGTCCTTGGGATAAAGCACGATCAACGACATCGGCCTGCCGGGGTGACTTCGCGCCGCGACGGGCACCAATTCGGCGAAGTAGTCCCTATCGGCCAGGTTGATTCCACGGCCGGAGAACAGGTCCGCCGAGAGCCTCGTGCCGACTTGCCCGAGCGCGGCCACGTCGTGGCTTTCCAAGGGCAACGTGCCGTACATGAGGCCTCGGCCACTGTCGAGCAGCACGAACTGCCCGCCCGAAAGGCCGCTCATCCGCCGCAGAACGGTTTCGCTTAGCGGGAAGTTCGTTTCCGTCAGCGTGCCGGCCACGCGGCGAAGCTGTTCCGCCTGGCGTCCGCTAGCGCCGGCAACGGCAAAGTAGGTACCCGACACACTGGCCAAGACAACGACCAGTACGACGATCAACAGCATGGGCAGGAGCAGTTGCAGTCTGATTGGCCATCTCATTGATCAACTCGCGAAGTTCTTGAGAGATTGACAGCGCGGCGCGGCCCGACGGCTGTCGCTTATTTCGACACGGCTGTCGAGTGCATCGACCCGGGTATCGCAACGATACCCAAGCGCCTGAGTGTAGCCGATTTCAGGCCATTGCGGCAACCCGCCGGCGTTTCGGACCGCGCGTATGCGGTGACACGGACGGCCTGCTTTACTTCAATCGAACGTTGTCCAGGTAGAACACCGTCTTCTCGGTCGCCAGGCTGGTGAAGCCCAGCCACTCCAACTCCTTGAACTTCGGCGTGCCGCAAGGGATTGTGCTGAAGGTCTTGGGCGATTGGCCGGGTAGGGTTAGCGTGAGGTCGTAGCTGCCGGCGGCCTTCTTGCCGAGGCGGCATTCGATCACAACGCGGAACCACTCGCCCGGCGGGACATCGGCCAGATGCTTTCCGCCGACGAGCAGTTTCCCGTCGCTCTGGAAGAACATCGTCGGGCCGACGTCGTAGGGGCTGCCGGCGTTACGCCATTCGTGGCCCACATGGGCGCCCTTCTCCAGCCGCATGTCGAATTGGAGCGTTGCCCGGCCCTGGCGGAAGTGGGGCACATAGAACATGTGCGGATCCCACGAGTGCTTTAGTCCGGGCGCGTCGGTGAATTTCAGGCACTGCTTGCCGCCGGCGGCCAGTTCGTCGGTCACGCGGAGCGAGTCGCCAAGATTCTCTTCGTACACCTTGGCCAAGGCGGGCGGGGCGCCCACCGCCGTCTTCTCGAAATCGTCGTCAACGCTAACCGGCGGTGGTGGCGGAGGCAGCGGCGGCAATACGGTCGGCGGGAATTCGGCTCGGCCCGGCAGACAGACCCATTGCGGCGGTCCGACGAGCCCGTTGCGGCTGGTGTCGATCGGCTTGAAGCCCAACTTCAGGGCGGGTGAGTCGGGCTTCAGGCGGAAATCGTATCGGGCCGCGGCGACGAAAAGCGGGTCGGCGACCAGTCCATGTTCGTCCGCCCCGGCGGCCTGCCACTCGGAGAACTCCTTGTCGTAGAAGGTCAGCGGCTCGCCGTCGGTACGCCAGTAGAGGTTGTAGTCCCACTTCGAGCGGAAGTCGGTCCGGCCGCCGTCCATGTGGAACAGCTCGCCCTGCGTGAGGTAGAAAATGTTCCGCTCGACGACCGTGGGCGGGTCCTTCTGCCACTTCCAACGCCAGGCGGCCTGCCAGGCGCTGAAGGCGAAGATGTTGTTCCGCACCACGTTGCCCATCATGCCCGTGTTCATGATCCCGCCGGTTGCCGTGTTGTAGACGATGTTATTCTCGATCAAGAGGCCGTTGCTGCCCTGATCCATGTAGATTCCCCAAGCCATGGCGGGCTTGCCCATGTAGGGGAAGATGTCGTGAAAGATGTTGTTGCGGATCACCGTGCCCGTCTGCGTTCCCAGCGTGTAGATTCCGCCCCCGTCGCTGAGCATTCCGCGCACGACGTGGTGAACGTGGTTGTGCTCGATCGTGTTGTTCAGCGTTCGGGTGGGTGCGTCGCTCCAGTTCCAGCCGATCGACATGCCCGAGTAGTTGAACCCGTGAATCTCGTTGTGCGAAACCACGTTGTGGCTGCTCTGTGCCAGCCAGAAACCGACCCCGGCCGGGTAGACGTGCCCGCCGTCGTGGATGTAGTTGTTCGACACCAGATTGTTGCTCGACTCGACCGCGTCGGACTTGGGCATCTTCGGCTCGCCGATCCGTATGCCGCCGGCGCCCAGGTC
>CAZDHN010000792.1:0-2818 GCA_964505115.1 uncultured Planctomycetaceae bacterium | reverse complement strand
ACGGATATCGCCCGAATGGCCGTCGCGCAGAAGCGGATCGTGACCGCCTGCAATCGGGCCCGCAAGCCGGTGATCATTGCCACGCAAATGTTGGACAGCATGCAGCACTCGCGTATCCCCACCCGGGCGGAAGCGACCGACGTGGCGAACGCCATCCTCGACGGCGCCGACGCTTGCATGCTCTCGGGCGAGACGGCCATCGGCCGTTACCCGGTCCTGACGGTCGAAATGATGCACCGGATCGCCATGGCCACCGAGCCGCTCTATCGGGAGCGGGTCCCGCTGCCGGAAGCGGACGTCGAAGAGGACGACGCAAACCCAATCACCGAG
This sequence comes from uncultured Planctomycetaceae bacterium, assembly GCA_964505115.1. Classification (GTDB taxonomy): domain Bacteria; phylum Planctomycetota; class Planctomycetia; order Pirellulales; family Thermoguttaceae; genus CAZDHN01. The sequence goes on along the minus strand of CAZDHN010000792.1, from coordinate 2,488 downwards.
GCGATTGTCGCCGTCGGCGGCCGGCTGGCCGAACGGCTCGAGGCCAAGATGGTGGTGGTATCCAGTGTCAGCGGGCATACGGCCCTCTCGTTGTCGAAGTACCGCAATTTCGTTTCCACGCTTGGCGTGAGCCGCTGGGAGTCGACTTTGCGGCGGATGTGCCTCTACTGGGGCGTCGTGCCGCTGGCGGGCGCGCCGACCCACGACAACCAGGAACTGCTCGCCCACGTTACCGAATGGGGCCGAAAGATCGGATACCTGACGGCCGGCGACCGCATCGTCCTAATCGCCGGCACCGGCCTAAGCGCCTCGGCCCACAACGCCGTGATGGTCTATCAGTTGGACTGAGGAGGCGGGGAGTCGGAGGGTTGGAAACGTGCGGCGTGTCGTACTTCATAAGCCCCAATAGCCGCTGGCGGAAGCCAGCGGTTGCGTCGCTCCACCAAGCGGTGAGAGCCCGGCCCGCGCGTCACGAGGGCTGCAACTCCTCGACGCGAACAACGTGCAGCAACGAGCAGTGTTCCACTCGCTGGACTACGCCCGTGTTGCGGTCGGGTTCGACTCCGATATCCACACGCGAGCGGAGCACGATGATTTGATCGGGATGAGTAACATCGAAGGCCTGTCCGTCGGTCATGTGGATTCGCAACGGCGCAAACGGTTTAATCCGAATCAATTCAGTGAGTTCTTCCGCTCGCATGGTTGGTCGCCCTATTGTTAAGGTGTGGCCGGGTGATTCTGACGCCTACCTCCATTCTACACTTCTTTGGTGCCAAGTGCCAAGCAAGGATGTCGAAATCGAATGACAGCCCGTTCCAGGTCACGATCGAGTACCCGTCGTCAGCCATCGCCGTGAGGTAATCGACGAGTTCGGCTGCCTCCGCTTTGCTCATCCGCCCGGCCGGCCGATCGTCGTCCGTCAGGCCGTGCCAGAGCCGGGGCGACGCGGCATCGCTGGGCAAGGTGGCGGCGCAGGAGATTCCAACCGGCCGATACTTCCTCCAATCGGCCCGGTCCGGCCACTCCTTGGCGGTTTCGATGTCGAATGCCAGGTATTTCATCAGGTGACTCCTTGAACGCATCAGTCTAGTCCCCCATTCTCCAGCGGTCAAGAATGACGCCGCGCTGGGGTGGCCGCCTGGCGCAGGAACGGGTTTGCAGAATCTCTATGGTCCGGCGACACCGTGGTAGCTGAATTCGCAAGAATTCAGACGGATCTCCGCTCGCAGGCTGAATTCTTGCGAATCCAGCTACAAACGTGTTCCTACCCTAGTGGCCGCCCCTTGTCAGCTTGCTCCGTTCAGGTGAGAATTGAGTGTTTGCTACGATCATCGCGGGCCGTTTTGCACTATCGAGGAATACTACCATGGCAAGTTGCGTTCTCGCCTATTCGGGCGGATTGGATACTTCGGTTCTGTTGGGATGGCTCAAGGACGAGGGCTACGAGGTACACGCGGTCTACGTCGACCTGGGGCAGCCCTGCGAGGATCGGCAGGAGATGCTCGATAAGGCCACCAAGTTCGGCGCCAAGTCGGCCCAAGTGGTCGATGTCCAGAACGAACTCTGCCGCGACTTCGCTTTTCCCGTCCTGCAGTGGCAGGCAAAGTACGAGGGCCCCTACCTGCTGGGCACCTCGATCGCCCGACCGCTGATCTCCAAGGTCTGCCTGCAAGTGGCTCGCGAGGTTGGGGCCGACGCTTTCGTTCACGGCGCCACGGGCAAGGGCAACGACCAGTGCCGCTTCCAGTTGGCCGCCGAGGCCCTGGACCCGACGATCGAAGTTGTCGCCCCCTGGCGGATCGAGCGGTTCCGCAAGAAGTTTCCCGGTCGCAGCGAGATGATTGCCTACTGTGCCGAGAAGGGTATTCCGGTCAAGGCGTCGGCCTCCAAGCCGTACAGTTCCGACGAGAACTGCCTGCACATCAGCTACGAGGCCGGCCAGCTCGAGGCGCTCGATGTCTGCGGCGTCGAACTGGTCGATTTCGGCATGACCGTATCGCCGCAAGAGGCGCCCGATAAGATCGAAAACGTCACGATCGATTTCGAGTCGGGCGTGCCGGTCGGAGTGAACGGCAAGCCGCTCGACGCTTTCGGGGTCGTTGCCGAGTTGAACAAGATAGCCGGCCGAAACGGCGTGGGACGGATCGACATGGTCGAGAACCGCTTCGTGGGCATGAAGAGCCGGGGTGTTTACGAAGCGCCCGGCATGACCCTGCTCTACGAAGCCCATCGGCTGGTCGAGCAGTTGACCATGGACCGCGACCTGATGCACCTGCGCGATCGGCTGGCTCCGGAAGTGGCCGAGATGGTTTACTACGGGTTCTGGTACGTGCCGAAGATGGACGCCCTACTCTCGTTCATCAACCAGGCCCAAAAACCGGTAACCGGTCGGGTGAGCCTAAACCTCTACAAGGGCAACATGATGGTCGCCGGCCGCTCGAGCCCCAACAGCCTTTACGACGAAGGCATCGCCACGATGGAAGGCGGC
>CAZDHN010000791.1:0-2833 GCA_964505115.1 uncultured Planctomycetaceae bacterium | reverse complement strand
ACCCTAATGTTGGCGATCCCGTGGCCCAGCTACGCTTCAACCGGATGAACCATAATTCTTCAGTGGCACGCAATCAGTCAGCACCTCTCGTACTTTCTGATTCTTGACATCGACTTCCACTTGCCGTAGATGAACTCGGGGTCAAGGTCTACTCCGCAATCCCATTGAACCGTGTCGAACACAATGCGAACGCGTTTGAACTGGTCAGGGTCGCTTATTCTTTGGAATGCGCCGACATCCAGATATGGCTTCATATCAAGAACGCCCTGCTCGCCATTGTCGAAGACGATCGCCAGGGTGAAGTCTTCGTTGGGAACAGCCTTTACCACGGCGGGGTACATTTCTCTCTCCTCACTACCTTAGCGGTTGAATCTTGAATGGGTTCTCACCGTTCATGACCAGATTCCAGTCCGCCATCAGTGGCTTGCCTCCTGCTACGCGTAACGCCACGGCTCACGCGCGGGGCCCTCTAGTTCCATTCTAGACTACCCCAGGGAGGGCTTGTCAACCTGAACCGACCTTTCTGATAAGAGGAACCCACGGCGGGCAAGGTGAGCCGGCTAAACGGTCGTTTCGGCTGCTGGCCCCTGGCCCCTGGCCCCTCGCCCCTGGTCCCTGGTCCCTCGTCGCCAGCACGTAGCCCTTAGTCGTTGAGCGAAAACAGTTTACGTCTTTCGGTTGCTACCCGCGCGGCAGGGGCCCAATGTTGCTACAATAGACCTCGCTGACGTTTGCAGTCTGAAGTGGACCATGTGAAGGAAGTGCATGGTGAGTGAATCGCAACGGTTGTTGTTGAGCGGGAACGAGGCGATTGCCTTGGCTGCCCGGCATTATGGAGTCGCGCTGGGGACCGGCTATCCGGGCACGCCGTCGACGGAAATCCTGGAGGCCTTCTCCGAGTTGGGCGGCCACGCGCAATGGGCTCCCAACGAGAAGGTCGCCCTGGAGGTGGCAATCGGCGTTGCCTTCGCCGAGGCGCCGGCAATGGCGGCGATGAAGCATGTCGGCCTGAACGTGGCGGCCGACGCTCTGTTTACCGTGGCTTACACGGGCACGACGGGTCCGCTGCTGATCGTCTCGGCCGACGATCCCGGCATGGCATCCAGCCAGAACGAGCAAGACAACCGCCGCTTCGCCGTGGCGGCCGGCGTGCCCATGCTGGAACCGTCCGATTCGCAAGAGGCCTACGATTTCGTTCTTCGCGGCTTGGATATCTCGGCCCAATTCGGCCTGCCCGTCTTGCTGAGAGTAACCACTCGCGTTTGCCATTCGAAAAGCGTTGTTGCCACAAGCGGTACGCCCAACGAACCCGCGGCTGGGAATTTCCATCGCGACATTCCGGGCCGGGTGATGATTCCCTCGAACGCTCGGCCCGCCCATCGCCGCTTGCGGAAGAAGCTGGCCGAGTTGGCCCAGTTCAACGAGATGAGCGATTTGAACCCCATCTCCGATGGCGCCGCGGAAGGGGACAGGTCCATGTTTTCGGCCGACGGTCTACCGGAAAAGACGTCTTCCAGCCGAAAAATGGACCAGTCCCCAACTGGCGACGAACGGCCGCCGCTGGGGATCATCACTTCCGGCATATCGGTGATGCACGTCCGCGAGGCCGCGCCCCGGGCGCGAGTGATGAAACTCGGCATGAGTTACCCGTTGCCGTTGGAGAAGCTTCGCCGCTTCGCCGAGAGTGTCGAGCGTTGCCTTGTGATAGAGGAGGGCGACCCTTACCTTGTCGAGCAGCTTTCGGCGGCCGGTATCCGGGTGGAAGGCAAGGCGGAGATGTTCCGCTTCGGCGAGTTGGACGTTGATCGCGCGCGGCGCATTTTGGCCGGCGACACGACCCCCGATCCGGTCCCGCCGCCCGGCCGCCCGCCCGCGCTCTGTGCCGGCTGTCCGCATCGCCCGGTTTACGAAACGCTCAAGAAGCTCGATTGCCTGGTGCCGGGCGACATCGGCTGCTATTCGCTTGGCGCGTTGCCGCCGTTTGAGTCGATGGACACGCTGGTCTGCATGGGAGCGAGCATCGGCATGGGCCTGGGCATGCGGCACGTATTGCCGGAAGATCAAGCCAGGCGCGTCGTCAGTGTGATTGGCGACAGCACGTTCGTCCATGGCGGCATCACCGGCCTGGTCGAGATGGCCTACAACCGCCCTCCGACCGGCCACGTGGTTCTGATCCTGGACAACACCACCACGGCAATGACCGGCTTGCAGGAACACCCCGGCACGGGCAAGACACTCGACCACCAACCGACCCACCAACTCGACCTGGAGCAGCTTGCCCGAGCCGTCGGCATCGATAACGTCTACACGATAGACCCCGTGAAGGAGACCGAACGGCTGGAGCACACGCTTCGCCAGTGCCTCGACAGTTCGGAGCTAAGCGTAATCATAACCCGGCGCCCGTGCCTTCTGGCGGCGGCAAAACTCAAACGATTGCAGCAAGCCTCCCCTCTCCCTTTGGGAGAGGGACCGGGGGTGAGGGCAGAGAATACTTGATAACCGCGACTATCTGAAATCAAGCTGTTAACTGCGATTCGCCCTCACCCTAACCCTGGGCTCCCGAAAATGAGGAGTAATGTGGTGTTCATTTTGGTCCGGTTCTGTTCCTCGGCTTCAGGCCCAAGGGGCCGCGCTATCATAGCCCAGGGCGCAGCCCTGGGACTGTCGCGGAACGACCAATCCGGAAGGCCCAACGGGCCGCGCTAAAGCGGTTAGGTTCCGCGTCAAAATAACTTGGTCAAGTCAATAAGAGTGCCCAGACAACGGAGGAACACTAACCTACGCTAATCTTCGCTGATTGTTGCCATTAGTGTCGATTAGTGATGATTAGTGT
>CAZDHN010000790.1:0-2835 GCA_964505115.1 uncultured Planctomycetaceae bacterium | reverse complement strand
CCGCCTCAAGTCAACTCATTCCGCCCCAACCACGCAGGGCAAGTCGCTGCCGCGCGCCAGTTCTCGACTCCACGACAGTCATTCCACCCCTTCGGCGAATATTTACCCAAGAAACGACACAAGCCCTTGAAAACCAAGGGCTTGGGCCGATTACGGCTGATAGTGACCTGTACTGTACAGGCGTTCAAGTGGCGGGGACAGGATTCGAACCTGCGACCTCGAGGTTATGAGCCTCGCGAGCTACCGGACTGCTCCACCCCGCGTCATTTGTCTCGCCCGCTGGATGGCAGTCATCAGCGGTGATACATGATATTTTATCAACAATTCGGCCACCGTCGAGGGGGATGGCCAGTATTTTGTCCGTTCGGCGCGAGATTTCTGCCGTTGGACGAAAAGATTTCGGGCTGGCGGCCCTTTACTACTAGCCTCAAGCACGGTCAAGAACTCAACAATCTTTCGGAACTGTCCCATTTGCCCGCGGCTGCGACCGCATTAGGAATAAGAAAACACCATCGGTACGAACTCTAGTTACCCCCCTTTGGGCTCGCGGGTCTGAAGGGGACGGGTCGGTGTTTTCCCACGGCGTTCAGTGGAGATTGGAGGCCGTTCGACCGAAAAATGCACCAGAACCCGGCCCCGCGGTCGTCCTGGAGCGGGTATCTTGATTGGCGCTGGGCGGGGTAGCTGGTAGAATACCCGATAGGAAGATGGCTGCGCGTCGTCGGCGCAGGGTGCGTTTCTATTCAGTGTGGGGGCATCACCCCATCCCGTGGGTGCAGCCGGACGGAGGAGGCTTTTTTGATGGCGGATCAGAATCCCTATCAGCGACCGGTCGGTCAGCCCGGCCAGCCGTCTATTCCGCAGACCAAGCCGCTTGGGCAGGACCTGCCCGTCGGACAGCCCGCGCCAACTCCGCAAGGTCAACCTTACCCGCAAGCTCAGCCGGTCCAGCCCTCCCAGCCGCGGGCTCAGCCGGTTCTGCCGCAGGCTCAGCCGGTCCAAAAACCTCAGGCTCAGCCCGTTCCGCAGGGCCAACCTCAAGCGGTTCCGCGGGGCAAACCCCGACCGGTCCCGGCGGGAGTTGCCGGGGGCCAGATGGCCGGCAGGCGGCCGGTGCCGGTTCAGGCCGCCAAGGGCGCGGCGGGCGTCCGGCGACGCGACGAGGAGCCCGAGGAGGAACTCAGCACCATTGCGCTGAAGAATTCGCCGCCCTGGCTGGTCAGCGCGGCGTTTCACATGTGCGTGTTAATCATAATGGGGCTGTGGCTGGTAGCTCAGATACCGGCTCGGCATATTGAGCTCCAGGCGGTATACGCGGAGCAAATTGGCGAGCAGTTGGAATTCGATTCCCCCTTGGCCGGCAACGACGACGAGAAGATGGACGAACCGGTCCTCACGCCCGACGACTTGCCAATGGTCGAAGACCCCTTCGCGGCTCCGCCCGACGTGGAGATTCAAATCGACGGCACGGCGTCGACCAGCAAGATAGAATCGAGCCAGATCGGCCTGGCGCTTGACGGTCGCCAGGAAGGCACCAAGCGCGGCCTGCTAAAGGGCTACGGCGGAACCGAGACGACCGAAAAGGCCGTCCAGGCCGGCTTGAAGTGGCTGGCCAAGATGCAGCGGAAAGACGGCTCCTGGAGCCTTGTTGGTCCTTATAAGAACGGGGCGACCGACGACAACGCGCCGGCCGCCACCGCCATGGCGCTGCTGGCATTCCAGGGTAACGGCGTAACGCACAAGACGGGCAAGTACAAGAAGAACGTTGCCGCCGCCTGGCGGTGGCTCCTCGAGGAGCAGGACGCCGACGGCAACTTCTTCCACGAAGGGCCTTTCCACCACCGCTTCTACACGCAAGGCCAGTGTACAATCGCAATTTGCGAGCTGTACGGGATGAGCAAGGACGAAAAGTATCGCGAGCCGGCCGAGCGGGCCGTACAGTATTGCCTGCGTTCGCAGAGTTCCGAGGGCGGCTGGCGATACAGTCCCGGCGCCGATAGCGACGTTTCCGTCACCGGCTGGATCGTGATGGCCCTGCAAAGCGCCATGATGGCCGGCCTGGAGGTTCCGGAAGACCATTTCCGCCGGATAGGCCGGTTCCTCGACAAAGTCGGCCGCGACGGCGGCAGCCGCTATCCCTATCAGAACGGCAAGGAACCAACCACGACGATGACCGCCGAAGCCCTGCTGTGCCGGCAGTACCTGGGCTGGACTCGCGACGACCAGCGATTGATCGACGGCATGGATTACATCACCGCCGACGAGAATCTGATCAGCTATCAGCGCAATCGCAACGTCTACTACTGGTACTACGCCACGCAAGCCGCCCACCACATGGAAGGCAGGCACTGGAAGCGTTGGAACTCGGTGATGCGGCAGATCCTGCCCGAGCAGCAAGTCAAGAGCGGTCGAGAGGCCGGTAGTTGGGACCCGCTGAAGCCGACGGCCGATCAATGGGAAGCGCACGGCGGCCGGCTCTACGTAACCTGCCTCTCCATCTACATGCTGGAAGTCTACTACCGGCACCTTCCCATCTACTCGAAGGTCTACACCTACATCCACAAGACGGGCCGCAACGACGGCGGCACGGTGAAGGAAACCACCGAAGCGCCAGCGAAAGCGGATGAAGGTAAGCCGGCGAAAGACTAAGGCTAAGCGCTCATTGTCTCGGCGGGGAACGATGAAACCGGGTTTCGCCCTCGCTTATCGGCCATGCGGGGGTAAACAATCGTGACTATCAAACTCGTTCACGAACTGTTTATCATCCTGGCCGCCGGACTGATTGCCGGGGTGGTTTGCAAGCGGCTGGGGCTCTCGATGCTGGTCGGGTATCTG
>CAZDHN010000789.1:0-2844 GCA_964505115.1 uncultured Planctomycetaceae bacterium | reverse complement strand
AAAACCAGCATAATAATGGATTCCACATATCTCCACATTTTTGGGAGCCCAGGGTGAGGAGGTAGAGGAATACGCCAGTTATTTCTTGCCCGATCCTAAGTTGCCTACGTAGCTTGCACGCTGGCGGCAACCAGTGCGGCCAGCATTAACGCGGCCGTCTCGATGCGCAGCGTGCGCGGTCCGAGGTCGACGCAAGTCCAGCCGGCCGCCGTGGCCAGGGCGATTTCTTCCGGCGAGAATCCGCCCTCCGGCCCAATCGCCACCAGCACGGCGTCCGGCGAACCGTCGGACGGAAGCCCCTTATTGATCTTTGCATAGTCAATGCGCGGCTCAAGGGGGTTCCGCCAGGGAACCGGGCTTCGCCCTCGGTCATTGGCTATGCAAGGGTCAATAGCCAGCAAGGCCGCACCGATCGGCACGGGTTCGGCCGCTTCCGACCGATGGCTCGGGTGGGCCACCAGCCGGCAGGCAACGTCGCCGCTTTGCTTGACCAGATCGGCCCAAGCCTGGGGTTCCGTGATCTCGAGCAGCCGGTTCCGGCCGCATTGCTTGGATGCTTCAACGACCGTCCGTTGCAGTCGGGCAAGCACTTTCTCGACGGGCCCCTTGTGCATGCGCAGAGCCACCGATCGCTCGGTCCGCAGCGGCACGATCCGCGAGACGCCCAACTCGACGGCCTTCTCCACCAGCCACTTCTGCCGATCACCCTTCGGCAAGGCCACCGCCAAGGTCAACTCCAGCGGCAGCTCCCGATCGATCTGCTCCCGACCCGTCACGGCCAACTCCACCTCGCTCCGCCCGACCTTCTCGACGGTGGCCGAAAACTCGAATCCGCTGCCATCGAACAGCGTCACCTCCGCGCCGGGCGTGGCACGCATTACGTGGATCAGATGATGCGCTTCGGGCCCCGCCAGCACGGTTCGGTCGCCCGCGACGGGGGTTTGGGTAAAATAGCGACTTGTCATCGTCCTTACCGGTCGTGAGGGGCGTTTGCAGTCAAGATTCCCGAAGCATTCTACCGAAAACGGAAGAGTTACGGAACTTAGCAATTTGCCAGCGTTTACCGGGGTGAAGCCAATGTACGAATCGCACTGGGGGCTTGAAGAGACCCCGTTCCGCTCCTGCCTTGGTGAGCGTTTCTTCTACGCCAGCCCCACGCACGAGGAAGCGCTGGCTCGACTCCACTTCCTGGTCGACCAGCACCGTCGGCTGGGGCTGTTGATGGGCGAATCGGGCAGTGGCAAGTCGCTCTTGTTCGATGTGTTTCTCGCCTGGATCAATCGCCAGGGCCTGCCGGTGGCCAAGCTCAGCCTGCTGGGGATGTCCGCCTCTGAATTCCTCTGGGAGTTGTCTGCCGGGTTCGGGTTGAATCCGGACCGGTCGACATCCGGGGGCGAGCTTTGGGGGATGCTGGTCGATCGGCTGGCCGAGTATCGCTACCAGAAGCTGGGGGCGGTCGTGCTGTTGGACGACGCGGATCGGGCCGACACGGAGGTGTTGACCCAGGTCACCCGACTGGTCGAACACGAAGTGGCGCCCGAATTCCAACTGACGATCATTCTGGCCGGCCAACCGGAGCGAATGGCCCGGCTCGACTCGCAACTGTTAGAGCTGGCCGAACTGCGGATTGACGTGGAACCGTGGCAGGCCGGCGACACGGAGAGCTTCGTGAGCGAGTCGTTGTCCCAAGTCGGCCGGCAGTCGCCCCTGTTCGACGAGCCGGCGGTCACCCGACTGCACGAACTGTCTCACGGCGTTCCCCGCCGCGTCAGCCAACTGGCCGATCTGGCCCTGATGGCCGGTGCCGGCCGCGAACTCGATCACATCGACGCCCAACTAGTCGAGTCCGCCTACCGCGGCTTGGGCCTGATCGAGGTCTGACGAGGTCGGAAATCGGAGGTCGGAAGTCGGGGGAATCACTCCCAATGCCCCCCAAACCCTAACGGAATGGGTGACCGGCCCCTTGCAAAGGGAAGGATTTCCGAATACGGTGGGAGATTGGCTGCTCGCCGTGGTTTTTCATCCGATTTGGGCTCAGTGGTTTTTGCGGGCGGATTCCTGCTTCCCGCTAACTCGGGTGGCTGGGGCGTTCGTTGTGTCCAGCCATGGCTATCGGGAGTGCATGGGCGATGCCACTCGGTTGCAGCCGCTGAAGGGGGGTTTCCCCGGGCGATCAACGAGCAAAAATTCACTGACAGCTAGATTGAAATAGAAGTAACATGGCTTGGCAATACAGCGAAAAGACGAAGCAACTATTCATGGACGCCGTCCACGGCAAGCCGGGGACGCATCTGGGTGAGATCGAGAACCCGGACGGGTTCGGCGAGCACGGGTCGATTGCCTGCGGCGACGCTTTGCGTTTCTCCTTTCGGGTTAAGCGCGACCGCGAGGATCCCACCAAGGATATCATCACCGAGGCCAAGTATCTGACCTTCGGCTGCACGTCGGCCATCGCCGCCTCGGAAGCGCTGTGCGCCATCATCGAAGCGGGCACCTACACGCCGATCGGGGCGCTGAAAATCCACAACAGCGATATTGTCGATTATCTGGACGGCTTGCCCGCCCAGAAAATACATTGCTCGGTCATGGGCGCGGAAGCACTGGAGGCGGCCGTCTTCAATTGGGCTCAGAAGCGGGGCGTCGACCTGAAGCTTTTGGGGCTGGACATCCAGGTCGAAGACCAGGAGGAAGGCCGCATCGTCTGCAAATGCTTCTCGCTCAGCGAGCCCTATCTGCGGCGGAAGATCAAGGAATTGAACCTGCGGACAATCCCCGAGATTACCAACACGCTGAAGGCGGGCGGGGCCTGCGAGAGTTGCCACCAGAAGCCGGGTGGATTGCAGG
>CAZDHN010000788.1:0-2847 GCA_964505115.1 uncultured Planctomycetaceae bacterium | reverse complement strand
GGAAACTTGCTGCTAGCAACAACTTACGGAAAACTACGCTTCAGCCGGATGAACCATAATTGTTGGACGCATCCTTCACCGGCCCAACAATTCAAATCGACTGCCGTGTTGGGTGGCAGATTCCGCGCGGTTGCAAGCTTGAATTGTCAATCAACGAAACAGCAATGGCACACTACTCCAATACAACCGAACATATCAGAGCGCGCGGCCATTTTCAAGGTTGGAAATTGTGCCAGCCGCCTTTCCCGCACATCGTACTCGTCACGCGCCGCGTGACGAAGTGGCATCACGCGGAGCGAGATGAGTACGTAACGTATACAGCGTCAACCCTTCCAGGTCCTTCTTCTCGACCGGCAGGATCAGGCTGGCCAGGTATCCGACAACGACGCAGGCAACCATTCCGGTGGCGGCGAACATTACGCCGTGGACGAGGTTGTTTGTCTTGAGCAAGAACTGTATCACCGCGCTTGCCAGCAGGCCGACCATGGCGCCCTTCCAGTTAGCGCGGCGAGTGAGCACGGCGAGCATGAATAGTCCACCCAGTCCGCCGCCAAAGAGGCCGATGTACTTGGTGAACTCCTCCCAGAGCGACTTGATATCCCAGGTCGCCATGGCCAGGGCGAAGGCCATCCCGCTAAGGCCGATTATGACCGTTACCCAGCGGGCGATCAGCAAACACCCATGATCTTCCGCGGAACTATTAAAACGTCTGTAGAAGTCGGTCGTGAATGCGGTTGCCACGCTGTTCATGCTGCTGTCGAGGCTCGACATGGCCGCGGCGAAGACGCCGGCGATCAGCAGTCCCGCCACGCCGGCCGGCAGTTGAGTGACGATGAACCAGGGGAAGATGGCGTCGGCCTTCTCCATGGTCGGCCCGAGCGTTTCCGGGTTCGATTTGAAGAAAGCGTACAGTGCCGTCCCCAGCCCGAAGAAGATGACGCTGGCCGGAATGGTCAAGGCGGCATTCAGCCAAATGCCCCGAGCGGCATCCCTTTCATCCTTGGTTGTCAGGTAGCGTTGGATTACCGCCTGATCGCTGCCGTAGGAGATCAGCGTGGTTCCCAGTCCGCCAAGCACGAGCACCCAAAGGGTCGGGCTATTGAAGTCGAAATGAAAATTAAACAGTCGCAGTTTGTCGGCGTCGGCCGCCAGAGTCATCATACTGGCCACGCCGCCCTCGACGTGGTTTGGGATCACGCAGATAACCAGAATCGCGCCGCCCAGCAGCACGAACACCTGGATGACGTCCGTCCAGATAACCGCTTCGATCCCGCCCATCACCGTGTAGGCGATCGAGAGTAGCCCCATCACGGCAATGCAGATTCTGATATCGATGCCCGTCACCACCGACAGGGCGATTGACGGCAGGTAGAGCACGATTCCAATCCGCGCGAACTGGAACAGTATGAACATGAAGCTGGCAACCAGCCGAACAACGACGTTGAACCGCATTTCGATATACTCATAGGCGGTTGTCACATTGAGCCGCCGGTAGAACGGCAGAAAGACAAACACGATGAACGGCGCGGTGACAATGATCATCATGTTCAGGATGAACCAGGTCCAGTCGGTGGCGAAACTCTTGGCCGGAATCGCCATGAAGGTAATGGCGCTAAGCTGCGTGCCGAAGATACTCAGGCCGGCCGCCCACCAGGGGATCCGGCCGCCAGCCTTGAAGAAATCGTCGGTGCTCTTTTCGCGTTTCGAGAAATAGAAGCCCATGGCGACCAGAGCGGCGAGGTAGACGGCCAGCACGATATAGTTGAGCGTCCCGAATCCGCGTCTGGTGGTCGGCGTGGCGATCCAGACCTTGGGCGAGCGGACACCCGGCCGCACCTCGCCGCTGGGGATGACAATATCTCGGCCCCACTGCACGGCCGTTGCCGTTACGTGCGAACCGGCCGTCAGGCCGCCGATCTCCGACTCCGGCACCCTGCCCATCGTCGTCCATGTATCGGTGATCGTATGATAGACCAGAATGTCGCGGCTGAAGCCGGGATGGTTCGTGTAGAGATCCCAGCGCTTCGCCTCGAGCGCGTCGGCTTCTTCCGTTTTGCCCGCATCCCGCAGGGCTTTAATCTGCCGTGGCAACTCCTGCTCCACTTTGCGGAACAGTTCGCCCGGCGCGCCGCCGAAGATGGCGATATGGTTGGCGCCCAGCTTGACTGCCGACGCCGCCATTACGCAAACCGGTTGCCGGTCGGACAGGTTCGTGCCCACGTCGGCAAGCTTCGTCCAGGTGCCGGTGTTCGGCGCGTATTTGTAGCCGTCGGTGAGGAACAGCCAGCCCTTGTCGGGATCGTTATGGCGGCCGCTGAAAATGTAGAAGCAATCGTTCACGCCGTCGCTCTGTGCGGCCGCGACGAGGTGCGATCGTGGTGGCCCGGGCCACGGCTTGAGAGCCTCCCACTTGAACCCGTCGGGCGTGTTCTTTTTTGACAGGTTGAGCCGCCACAAATCCTTTGTCTCCCCGCTGCCGTCATTTCCGCCCGCCACGTAGATGTGATCGCCGATCTTCGCTCCCACCATGTCCGAGACGCCCTTTGGCAGGGAAGGCATGGCGTCCAGGTCGATTTTGACCTTGCCGCCAGCGACGTGCCTGATGAGAAACACCTTGTCGGACTTGAATTTCCGGGCCTCGCCGCCCTCGTACTCGCGCCACTCGCCGCCGATGCAGATCAGGCCGTCGTCGGTGGCAATCGATACGCCGTAGCTGTAGCCGTGGGGGAGCTTCAACTCGGCGACCCGCCACCGGCCGTCTTTGGGGAGGACATAGACATCCTTGTGGTAGATCTTCCTGGGGCTGGTGCCGTCGGCAAGCTTCGTCCAGGGCAGCCCGGCCGGGAA
>CAZDHN010000787.1:0-2856 GCA_964505115.1 uncultured Planctomycetaceae bacterium | reverse complement strand
CTTGCCGTCGGCGGCCGGATCGCATTTGTCGACGAAATCGGCGTAGAAAAGGGCAACGTCACGCACCGCCGGATAGGCCGTGCTTTCCAGAAACTCGTTGTCGGGGGCGTACTTGTAGTGCCACCATAGCGGTTGAACCGCGAAACCGGAGACCCCGATCGTGAAGGACCAAACGTGATGCAGGTACTGCCGGCCGTTCGGGCTGACACACCGCTCGGGATAGGGCGGCTCGTAGGCGAACATTACCCGCGGAAAATACGCGCCGCCGCAGTTGAATACCCGGCGGGCGATCCAGCGGGCGCGAGGCAGATACTCCGTGATCAGCCGATCGTAAGGCTCGGCCATATCGGGATGGTTTGTTACGTAGGTACCCCAGAAAGTCTGCTGGAGGTTGATGTTCATGTGGTAGTCGCCGTGCCAGGCCGGCTTGTCGGAAATCAGTCCGGCAAACAGGCCCGGAGCGATCGAGCCCCGCTTCGTCACGCAGCGCAGGAAGTACAAGTTGCGATACCAGGCGTCGCAAAACAGGCTGGCTCCCGTATCGATCCCGCTGGCCGACCAGAACTCATTCCAGATCCGCTCGTGCCGGTCGATCAACTCCGAACGCTCCGCGGCAATCGTGAGCCGGGCCAATTGCACCGCGTCAGTCGCGGGTGAATTGGACTCGCGCGAGGTCACCACCGCAAGGGCCGTTCGTCCGGCGGCCGAGGCCATCGCCACGGCGAAGCTCATGCCGGGCCAGTCGGGGTCGCCGGGAATTGTCTGGTGGATCCAACTGACGTCGCCGTTGGCGGCCACGGTGGCCGGCGGAAGGCTCTTGGACGGAATCGGCAGCAACTCGACCGGTTCCGCCGTCTCGATGAGGAAGACGTTTCGATCGGCCAACGCGCGGATGTCGGCCGTCGGGCCGGCGTCGGGCGTGCCGGCCACGTTGACCACGGCACGGCGAATGTCGAGCATTGCCGGGCAACTGTCCGCCGCCTCGGTACGGCTGCCGATGAACACCCAGGCACACGCCCTGGGACAAGGGTTTCCGTTCGACTCGTAGCTGTCGCGCCCTTTCCACGTCGATCCTTCGGGCAGTATCCGTCTGCGGTTCGGCCAATCGGTTTCGGCCAGCTCCTTCAGCCGTGCCAGGGTGGGTAGCGGTGGATCGGCGGCCGTCTCCAGTCGAGCGTCCCAGACGTCGTTCTTCGTCAGCCGGAGGAATATCTTGCCGCCTTGGGCGACGACCAGCGTGTTGATGTCGCCGTTGCCGATCAGCAGCGAGCCTTCGTGAACGTCGCCAATATCGGCAACCGTGATCCTGGCCGCCTCCAGCGCCTCGGGATACGGGATCGCCGGCTCGGCCTCGGCGGGCGACTCGACGGGCGACTCGATGGGCGACTCGACGGGCGGTTCGACGGGCGGTTCGGCTCCGATCGCCAGCCGGGCGGCAACTGCAAAGCATAGCAGTCCGACTCGAAGGAACGATCTGTGGATCGGCAAAACAGCCATGACAAGAGTCTGTCTAGAGAAGCTCGTCGCCGGCCAGCGAAAGCGACGTTTTGTGCCCGACCGATGCTTCGCATTATACGGTCGCGCGGCCGTGACTGCAAACCCGCATCTCGCGGCCGATTTCGTAGCCGGATTCGCAAGAATTCGGGTATTCGCATCGCGGCTGAATTCTTGCGAATCCAGCTACGGGCAAATCACTTCCGGTCGTGCCCTTATGCGTATTCGCTCGACGGATTGGCGGGCGCGGCGGAGTGGGGGGCCATCACGCGAGCATCGTCCCGCTTCCACTTGAAATCGTAAGACTTCAGCTCCATGAAGAGGCAAAGAATGGCCGTCACAATCGCCAGCAGGGCAATGCCCAACATGACCGTGTAAGGACTCGCATTGCCGAGTTTCTGGAGAAGACTCTCCTTCTCCTCCTCCTCCTCCGCCGCCTCTTCCGGCTCCTCCTCGTCCGTCTTGAGCTCGGCGTCCGCGGTACTTTCCTCGTCCATTGGGAAGCCAAAACCCTCGGGATCGAAATCGACGGGCGCGGCCTCGTCGTCGGCAAACTCGGGGCTGAGCAGCCCGTCG
The DNA here is from genome assembly GCA_964505115.1 of uncultured Planctomycetaceae bacterium. GTDB lineage: Bacteria > Planctomycetota > Planctomycetia > Pirellulales > Thermoguttaceae > CAZDHN01. The sequence goes on along the minus strand of CAZDHN010000787.1, from coordinate 786 downwards.
GCGTCTGCTTCGACAAACTCGGCCGTCTCGGCCAACGGGTCGGGGCTAAGCATGTCCGGGTCGATGTCGCCGGGCTCCGCGCCTTCAATCAGGGCGGCATCGTCGGAAAGACCGTCCCGAGGCATATCTAGCGGCTCGAAATCCAAGTCGTCCAACGGGGCATCGGCGCCGGGCATGTCCAGACCTTCCGGAGCCGGACCGTCGGCCATCGGCTCGTCGCCGGTCGGATTCTCTTGCGGCAAACCGAGATCGTCAGCTTTGTCGTTTTCCACGACTTCTCCTCCACGGTATTCCTAGCCCGAGTCGGACTCAACTATACCACTATTATAATCAACAACCCGCCGGTTTGCCGCCCTTTTTCCGTCTAATCTGAATTTGCCCCATGTTCCAGGACGGTAGCGTGATCCGAAGCTACTCGGTCTCCCCTTCCGGCAACTTCCCACCCGCCCTTTGTACGATGGGCCTCCGAGCCCGTCGAGCGACGCGTTTCGCCATTTCTTAGCCAACAACCTTCAGCGGACCAACTTTTCCAATGACCGTTGCTTGGCAGACCTAAGTAATTGCCTTATAACGACTTGCGGGCAGTGGCACACAGTGGCGCACAATTTCCGGCTGTCCCTTTACAGTTTGAGTTGATAAGCGTCTGTCGGGCGGGAACTATGGTGCGGCCCGTGTTTCGGGCGTCGGGTCTGGCAGGCCGCTCAATTCGATGTCGAAGCGGCCACCGGAATCAGTAAGTATTCGCCGAAGGGGTGGAGCATCCAGTTGCTATCGTCGTTTTTCCCG
>CAZDHN010000786.1:0-2859 GCA_964505115.1 uncultured Planctomycetaceae bacterium | reverse complement strand
TGCCTAATCCACGCCGCCAACGTTCATTCTGAGCCAGGATCAAACCCTTCAATTTTTATAGGCATAACCACCCCGGCGAACCGGCATGGCTTATTAGCCAAAATCATCAAAAAGGCTCAATCGTGGTTTTGCTCTCCAATCACGGAAAGCATACACAATCTGTTTCCGGCCTTAAGCCACTGAAACAGAAATTGAGGTTGGTTCTACTGCCAAATTGTCAAAGATCAATTCCCCGCCGCAGCTCCCCGCACCCGGCAGTTACCTGCCGAAGCGATCTCCCCACGGCGAAGACTCATCATTCTAACGTAAAGTCGACGGCTGTCAACGGCCCCTGGAGAAAAATGGCCCAAAAGAGCAAAATTCTTCCCCGGAGGCTGTTTTTCAGGCATTTACGCCCGAAAAAGCTCCGAAAACCAGACCGCCGAGCCGGGCGATTACTCGCCCCACACTCAACGTCTACCAAAATATACCACGAGTCGACCCGCTTGTCACTAGCTCCGGGCAAACGTTGTGGCAATTGCTTGGCGAAAGTAGAATGTAGCCGTGAAATTGGTCGCGTTAGGCAACTTGCCACGGCCCGCTGACCGAAATATCTACATGCCGAAGGAGCCCCACGATGAAATGTCCCCGGAAATTGACCCTACTCGCCCTGTCCTTGAGCCTCCTGCTCTCGGCCGTCTGCCCTAAACTTGCCCAGGCCGACGAACATCCGAAAATCGACGCCGAAAAGGGCTGGCAGAAGCTCTTTAACGGCAAGGACCTCAGCGGCTGGTCGACTCGGAGCAATAGCGGCAAGCCGGCCAAGGCCGACAGTTGGGTCGTCGAGGACGGCGTGCTCGCCCGGCGCGGCGGGGCATATCTCTGGTCGGACCGAAAGTTCGGCGACTTCATCCTCGACATGGAATTCAAGGTGGCCGCCAAAACCAACAGCGGCATCATCATCCGCCACGATCCCGAGTCGAAATCAAAGAAGACCTACTGGTGGGACGGCCTGCTCGAGCTGCAAATCCTCGATTCAGCCGGCAAGGCCAAGCCGAACATGCACGACTGCGGCTCGCTCTACGACATGATCGCCCCGACCACTAACGCCATGAAAGCGCCGGGCCAGTGGAACCGCATCACAATCACCGCCAAGGGCAGCCGCATCACCGTGGTAATGAACTGCCAGAAGATCATCGACATCGACCTGGACGACTGGACCCAGGCCGGCCGCAACCCCGACGGCACGCCCAACAAATACCACAAGCCCATCAAAGACCAAGCCCGCTCCGGCCACATCCTCCTGCAAGAGCACGGCCATCCGGTTTGGTTCCGCAATATCAACATTAAGACGCTGGGTGAGTAGTGGTGGGTAGTTGATGGTTGATAGTGGATAGAATCATCTGGTTTAGCCGGCGTGCTTGCACGCCGTGTTTGGTGGCGACGGTTACCATGACAAACGCGGCGAGTAAACTCGCCGGCTAAACGGCACCGGTCGCCGCTGGCCATTTGTCCCAATATTCATCTTTTCGTATGCAAACGATAGGGTATACTACTTAACACCTAAGGGCGTGGGCCGCTCCGCGCCGGTGGTGATCCAGTTTCCACGCAAGACTCTCTTTGGAAAGGGACATTCGATGAGCTATGCCGACAACCCGTACCAGGCTCCGTTGGGTACGTTCGCCGCGCAGGCGGCCGTCGACGAGCGGGCGGATTTCATCACCGAAACCTACCTGCATCTGGCCGGTGCCGTCTGTGCCTTCGCGGCAATCGAGGCAGTCCTGCTGAATCTGCCGGGCATCGAGGGGCTGGTGGGGCTGATGTTCGGCACGCAATACAGTTGGCTGATCGTGCTCGGGGCCTTCATGGTCGTAAGCTGGATCGCCAACAGTTGGGCCCAGTCGGCCACCAGCCTGGGTATGCAGTATGCGGGCCTTACGCTCTACGTGGTAGCCGAAGCGGTCATCTTTGTTCCGATTCTGTATATGGCCCGACAGATGGATCCGGGCATCATCCCGGCGGCCGGAATAACGACGGTCGTGCTGTTCGGCGCGTTGACGGCCGTGGTCTTCATCACCAGGAAGGATTTTTCCTTCCTTCGCACGGTCCTGATGTTCGGCGGTATCGCGGCCATGGGACTGATTGTGGTGGCGATCGTGGCCGGGTTCAGCTTGGGCCCGATCTTCACCTACGCCATGATCGCCCTGGCCTGCGGCTACATTCTCTACTACACCTCGAACGTGCTGCACCACTACCGGATCGGCCAGCACGTGGCGGCCTCGCTGGCCCTGTTCGCGGCCGTTGCCCTGCTGCTCTGGTACATCCTCCAACTGTTCATGTCGCGCCGTTGAGGCTGGGACGACCAACGGCCCGCGGCTACTTCGCCTCGCGGCGGAGGTAATCCAGGGCCATCAGGCAATGGGCGCGGACGCCGATGGGCAGGACGGCTTCGTCGAGCATGAACTTCGGGTTGTGTAGCCCGTGCACGGCGCCGATCGACTCGTTGCCCGTGCCCAGGAAGCAGTAGAAGCCGGGCACGATTTTGGCGAAATGGGCGAAGTCCTCGCCGCCCATCACCGGTTGGGCTTCCAGCACGTTCTTCTCGCCCACCACGCGACAGAGCGACGGCAGCGTCTTCTCGCCCAGCTTGGGGTCGTTCCAGGTGACCGGCCCGTAGGCGTGGAACTGCACGTCGGCCTTCGCCCCGTTGGCTGCGGCAGTTTGGGTGACGATCCGCTTGAACTCTTCGGCCGCCCTGTCGCGCACCTCCTGGCTGTGGGTGCGGATAGTGCCTTCCATCACGACCTCTTGCGGGATGATGTTCCAGGCAGTGCCGCCGCGGATGATGCCTATCGAGACAACTACCGGCTGCCGAGCGTC
>CAZDHN010000785.1:0-2862 GCA_964505115.1 uncultured Planctomycetaceae bacterium | reverse complement strand
ACGACACTTCGTATTTCGACATTCCTTGTTCGATATTCGATATTCAATTCATCCCCGGATACCGCTTCCGATAACTCGTTGCATACGAACTACTTGCGACTAATTCAACGGTATTGGGGCTAAACGCCATACTGAACAAAACACCGCAGTAACCGTTCACGGGTTTTCAGGGTTGTCGGGACCTTCCCTCTCGCCTGATCCAAACTGTCCACTTTCCTGCTTCAAGGTACTTTACGGGAAGGTCTGAGTATTTCACAATGTTTGCCAACCCCTCTTCTTTGTCTCCAATGCGATGCATAACGGTGAACGCGAACTCACGATCCCCCTGCTTGTCGTCCACACTCACGTCGAGCACGTTGAAGAAATCGTCGCTTCCCATGACTTTCAGTTCCGCCTGGAATTTGTGGTCCGTGGAGTTCGGCAAGCGTATGCGCCCCAAATCCGGTTCGACAACTACGCAGACGTTTGAGAATGCTGTCTTGGGAGGTGGAGATTGCTTGGTGCATCCAGCAGGGAGCACCACTAGCAAGCAAATCAAGATCGCAAGAACTCGCATTTCTTATCTCCTTTTCGCTGACCGACCGTCGTGCATAACCCGTTTCAGATGGCCAAAGTGTTACGTTTGTACAAGACGCTCGCACGGCGCGCGAAAGTTGCGATGTAAGATACTAACCCTCAATTCGTCGCTTCCGCGGATGCACCCAGGGGCTGGCCAATTGCACGGAAACCGAGATTGCACAGACGGCCACCACCAGCCAAGGTTGGGGAAAATGCCAGACGGCCGCCACCACGGCCGCCACGACCGCCGAGACGAACAGCGACCAGAGGCTAAGCCGCGTTATCCGCAAGGGATCTGCCTGACGCCACCAACGCAGCAGCGGCAGCAGCGACCCGAATACGGCCAGGTAGGCCGCCAGCAAAGGTCGGCCGTCGCCGCCGTAGAAGTGTGCCGGCAGGCGATAATCCAAGGAGCGCGGGAAAGTCAGGTCGTCGGTCCAGTTGACCATCAGCACGTCGGCCGCGGCGAAGGCCAGCAGGCCCAGCCCTAGCCCGATCACCATCAGAATGAACCGTCGCAACATGGGCTCGCCCCGTGTCCCCTCCCAAAGCTTCGACGGCACCAGCAGCGCCCAGGTGCCGACAATGCTCATCAGCACCAGCCAGGCGAACTGTTCGGGCTGAGGCATGTTCGACTGGTAGCTTATCGCCAGCACCAGCACCAGGCACATGGTTACGGCCACCAGGCCACCGGCCAGCATTGACCCTATCAGGTCGGTGGCCCGCTGCATGGGCGACTTCATTACCAGCGCGGCGATTGCCTCGTCGCGAGATCGGCTCCAACGGGGAAGCTTCCTCCGCAAGTGGCGATCCCGCGCACGGTGGTGTTCGGCCCGATCGGCGACGCGACTCGGCTGAGCAACAGGCGGTGGGACGGGCGGGGGCGCCGCCCGAGTCGGCATGTTGTGCAATTTCTTCGAGTCGTGCGACAATACAATCGTCCGCACCACGCGATAACCGCCGTAGAGCATCAACAGCAAAACGCTCAGCGGTATCAGCACCTGGGCCGTCGCCAGAAGGGCGAACAGACCGACCACCAACAGCACAATCTTGGTGGGCGTGTTGAAATTCGACTCGTTCCAGGTCGCCCGCGTCTTCTGCCAAAGCTCCAGCACGGCCCGCATTATCGGCTCGTCGTCGACCGCCTCGGCCGTTATCGGGCCAGTTGTAAACGGACTATCGCCGGCTGATGCGGGTCGACCGGCGGCGGAGGGCAATCGGCCGGCGCCGGGGATGGGTGCCATCGGCCGGGGCAGTCCGGCCAGCATCTCGGCAACCGATTTGAACCGCTTGGCCGGGTCTTTCTGTAGCGCTCGGGCGACGACGCTCCGATAGGGCTCGGCCAGCATCGAGACGTCCGGCTCGGCGGTCAGGTGCTTCATCAGCACTTCGCCGACGCTTTCGCCTTCGAACGGCACGTGGCCGGTGAGCAGTTCGTAGAGCACGACACCCAGCGCGTAGATGTCGATTTCCTTGCCGTAGCGGCCGTTCGCGACCTCGGGCGCCATGTAATGGACGGTTCCCACGCTCTCGGTCTGACCGCTGCGCCGGCTGCACGAGACGAACTTCGAGAGGCCGTAATCGCCGATCTTCACCACTCCTTCGTCGGAGAAGATGTTGCCCGGCTTCAGGTCGCGATGCACGATACCGTGGTCGTGCAGATAGGCCACGCCGGCACCGATACCGTGGAACCAGCCGAGCGTATCTTCGATGGGCAGCCCGTTGGGGCTGGCGGCGACCACTTCTTCCAGTGCATCGCCGGCCACGTACTCCATCACCACCCAATGATCGGATTGGGCGTCCTGTCGGATGTCGAAAATGGCCAGCAGGTTGGGGTGCTTGAGGTTCAAGCACTGCTTGATACCGCGGAGTTCGACATCCAGGTTGCGACGGATCAGCTTTAGGGCGACTTCCTTGCCGGCGTCACTGGTTGCGTAATAGACCTCGCCGAACCCGCCATGCCCAACGCCCCGCTTGATCGTGTAGCCATCCAAGGGCCGGGCCCCGCCCGCGTGGGCGAATCGCCAGCCCGACACGGACCCCAGGCGCGATCCGCCCGGCTCGGTTGGGCGAAAGCTCGGATTTTCTTGGTCGGACTGTTCCACTGTAGCCACCGGTTGGTTCATCGGATTACTCCCGTCGGGCGACGAGGCTTTTATCTCCTCCAGGTTTCCACCCTCATTCTACCACGAAGCGGTTGTTAGTTCACCGCCGTAGGTTATGCTTTATTGATCTTTGCATAGTCAATTCGCGGATCAAGGGGGTTCCGCCGGGGAACCGGGCTTCGCCCTCGATCATTGGCTA
>CAZDHN010000784.1:0-2869 GCA_964505115.1 uncultured Planctomycetaceae bacterium | reverse complement strand
CCGCCGGCCTGAAGGCCGTGTTTCTAGCGTTTTGCACCTAAGAACGGAAGAGCCATCAATATACCGGCCGCCCCAAGCGTTGGGAAGCTTTGGCGGCGGAATTAACCGGCCGGGCGCCGTTTGGCAGTGCGATACGCCGCTACTGCCCGTCGATGGAGACGGGGTTCCCGTCGGCCCGGTCACCCAAACGCTGGTATACGGTTCGGTCGATGGAGAAGGCGAGCGAGCGGACGGAGCCGTCGGCCAGGGCGACGCAAATCAGGCCGGGGTGCGAGGAGCCGAAGTGATTGGATCCGCTGCTGGGGTCGCTGCTGGTGTAGGACGTATGCTGGGAGTCGGGTCGGGGTGGGTAGCTCGCCGAGGTGTAGCGTCGTATATCGCTCTCCCAACCGGAGGAAGCGAACGTCTCGTTGTCGTCGTAGGTCGCGCCAAGTCTGTCGAGGTTGAGTTGCTTGTCGCCCAGCATCAATGTATTGGACGATCCGTCCCGGATATGCGCGAAGGAGATGGCGCCCAGGCCGCGCTGGATCAGGATTCCGTTGCGACCGTTGCTGCCGCAACTGGCCGCGTAATCGATCTTGGCCAGGCCATTGTACAGCGCCGCCCGACGCCGCGTGGGGCAATAGTAGGTTGCCACCACGGTGTGGTATATCACGCTCTTGGTCGAGTCGTAGAGGGCCTGCTGCTCCATGTGAGGCAGAATGTGGTAAGGCCAACTCCACTCGCTCTGGTCCCAAGGCGAGCAGCAGCCGTAGTTGTCCGAGCCACACCTGCTTGCGTCGGCCGCCACATGCACCGGCGTGTTGCAGAAATTCTTTCCGCCGTCGGGCAGCGCGCCGTGCTTTGCGTGATAGCCGTGAAAGGCTAGTGCCATCTGCTTCAAGTGGTTCGAACACTGTGCTCGCCGGGCTGCCTCTCGAGCCGATTGCACGGCCGGAAGCAACAGGGCGATGAGGATGCCGATGATCGTAATCACCACCAGAAGCTCGACCAGCGTGAAGCCATCGGCCGGCGTGAGACGTCTTTTCGCAATGCTGCCGTTGGGTTTCATGGCGTGCGCCCAGGATTGGTTTCGCGTCGCGATTAGTTCTCGTCCGGACTGCCGGTCGCGGCTTCGGCTTTCTGCGCTTCCAGAAGTTGCTTTTCGAGCTGTTGCTCCTGTTCGGGGGTCAGCGGCTCGGGCTTGCTGTCGCCCCCACAACCGATCATGACGGTACATCCAAGAACGACAAACAGCAGCAGGCCACACGCTCGTAACATCTTCAACTCCTTAGTGTTGAATCCGCAAAATGGTTAATCGCTTATCCGCCGTCGAGCGTTACCGGCTCGCCGTCGTTTCGCTCGCACAAGCGGCGGAAAGTTTCCAGGTCGATACTGTACGAAAGCGTCCGAGTCGATCCGTTGACCAGCGAAGTGACGAACACTCCCGGATGCAAGGAGCCAAACAAGCTCGACCCGGTGGTGTCGACGCCGGTGGCGGAAGGGTGTTCCGGGTCGGGTCTTGGCGCGCGGTCGGAGCGGCCGACGCGATATATCTCGGGGTCCCAACCGGGGGCCACGAAAGGTTCGTTATACTCGGCACGGGCGAGGATTGCGGTTTTGTGAACCGGTCACGTAGCCCGGCCTGCCAGCAACCATTGCTAGTACACCAGTCGATTCTAGTTGCCGATGAAGTCCTGTCAACAATCGAATACGGAATTTGGCGAACCTCGCATACATCGGGGGGGTGGGTAGTCACAAGCCATTATGGAGACCCGGGTTGCGTCAAAACGGGAATCCGAAACAAATTCCGCTGGGCCAAGAAAGTCCCGTTTCTCCCACGCGGTTGCCGAATTTCTTCGCTGCCGATCGCCTTTTTGCCGTTGGCTCGCGCGAGGTTCGCGGGCTAAACTAGGCCCGAGTTGGACGAGGTTTACTTCTCGACGGATCGCTTGTTTGTCCAGGATGATGCAATGACCAGGATCGAGTTCACGGAAACTGGCAAATCTGTAACATCCTGGCGATTACGGAGAACACCTTGCGGGCCTACCTTCAGGCGTATCTGGAGGGCGGCCTCGAGAAGCTCAAGGAGTTGAACTTCCCCTGTCCGCAAAGTGAGTTGGCTGGCCATGCCGAAACGTTGGAGGGATACTTCCGCCAGCATCCTCCCGCCACGATCAAAGAGGCGGTGGCAAAAATTGAAGAGTTGACCGGCGTCCGACGCAGCGAGACTCAAGTCCGCCAGTTTCTCAAGTCGTTGGGGATGCGTCGTTTGAAACTCGGCGCGCTTCCGGCAAAGGCGGACCCCGAAAAACAGGCGATCTTTTTTAAAAGAGGTGCTCGATCCACGGTTGGCCGAAGCCAAGGCAGGCCGGCGGACAGTGTTCTTCGTGGATGCGGCCCATTTTGTGTCGGCCCCGTTTCTCGCCTATTTATGGTGTTTCGTGCGTTGCTTCATTAAAGCGCCTGCCGGCAGGCAACGCTTCAATGTGCTGGGCGCCCTGAACGCCGTCACGCATGAACTGATAACCGTGACCAATGATGCCTACATCAACGCAACCAGTGTGTGTGAGTTGCTCGGGAAGATCGCCCAAGCAAACGTCGGCGTGCCGATCAGTCTGATTCTGGAGAACGCGCGATACCAAAAGTGCGCCGTGGTGCGAGAAGTGGCCGAATCGCTGAAGATTGAGTTGGTCTACTTGCCGTCCTACTCGCCCAATCTGAACCTCATCGAGAGATTCTGGAAGTTCATCAAGAAGGAAGCCTTGTACTCGAAATACTACGCCGACTTTGGCGCGTTCAGCAAGGCGATCAGCGACTGCATCAGCCTGGCCCACCGGTTGAAGCGTAGCTGGGCCACGGGATCGCCAACATTAGGGTGCGTTTTCAG
>CAZDHN010000783.1:0-2870 GCA_964505115.1 uncultured Planctomycetaceae bacterium | reverse complement strand
GTGCGGCGCGGCCGATCGTCCCACCGGCATCTTCACCACCTACGATCCGTTGGCCGAACTGGTCTACCTGCTCTTGGGCCGCTTGGGTCTGAAGGTGCCGGATGACATCTCACTGGTCAGCGAGGGCGGTCCGCGGCGCGAAGGGGCGATCACCCGGCGGCTGACGTCGGTTGTCGTGGATGAGGTTGGGATCGGGCAACGTGCCGCCGAGATACTGCACGAGATGCGCTGTGGCGAACGCCCCCTGGACGACGACGAGGAGATCGTGATCCCGCTCGGCTGGGTCGAGGGCCAAACGCTCGGCCCCGTCCCGCGGCCATCCTAACCACACACGGAAACGCAGGAAGTCTTTTGACCCGCTTATTGACCCTTGCATAGCCAATGACCGAGGATTGACTGTGCAAAGATTACTAGTCCTTTTCACGAGAGGAGTATCGGTCATGAGTTGCAAGCAAAGAATTGGCAAGAGGTATTGGCAGCCGGCCTTGGTCGGCTTACTGGCAATCGTTCTACTGGGTTCAGTCACCAGCAGCGCGTGGGCCGGGATGATTCTCACTCACGCCGGTACAAACGACCCGGTTGCGGAGGGTTGGTTATTGGGGAAAAGCGCCACCGCCTCGGGCGCGGCCTCCCCCGACGGCCTGGCCTGGCGATTGACTGTTGCATCGGGACGCGCCAGCTACGTGATCACCAAGGACAGTGAGGCGAGCCTTTGGTCGGCCTACCAGGCGGCCTTGGCGAGTACCGACGGCTGGACGGCCACCGCAACGGCGAAGCTGGTATCCAACCCTGATTTGGGCAACACGGGTTTTACCATCTATGGCGGCCCGAACTCCGAATTCTGGCGCATGTCTCTGCTCGACGGCAACGGCAGCGGCCCGGCCGGCGTTTATGTCTACACAAAAACCGGCCACATGCGATGGAGCGAAATCGACCCAACCCTGGCCTACCACGCGTACCAGATGATCTACGACCCCGACTACAACCCCGGCGGCGGCGAGGCCCTGGGCCGGACGTCGTTCTATATGGATGGCGGCCTGCTGGGTACGCTGACCCATGCGCAGTCAGTGGCCGGGGCCGCATCTGCCAATTACTATGCATTCGGCGACTTCGTAAGTTCAGACGCATCGACATCGACTCACGACTGGGCCTTCGTGGAGTTCCGGACCGGCCAGCACCCGATTCCGGAGCCGGCAACCATGGTGCTGCTGGGTAGCGGTCTGCTGGCGCTTCCGTGCTGCGCTCGGCGGCGAAGGAAGTGATTTTGGATTTATGATTTGGGATTTGAAGAGACTCAACGACCGTGCCGTTGCAGGACGGTTTGAATGAAAACCAATCAGAAATCCCGAGGTTTTACCCTCGTCGAGTTATTGGTGGTCATCACGATCATCGGCATCCTGATCGCACTGTTGTTGCCGGCGGTGCAGTCGGCCCGGGAGGCGGCGCGGCGGTTGCAGTGTACGAACAACCTCAAGCAGATCGGCCTGGCGATGCTCAATTTTGAAAGCTTCCATGGAGAGTTGCCGCCCGGGGAGGCGGGCTACGGCGAGGACGGCGTATGGCTGGGCCACACGGCGCTTGCGGTGATTCTTCCGATGCTTGAGCAGCAGAACGTCGACAACCTGTTCGTGTATGAGAAGCGCATCTGGAATACCGCCAACCAGGCGGCAACCTGTAACGAAATACCGGTCTACCAATGCCCCAGCGCGGATACGGCGGGCCGAAAGATGGTGGCTCCCGATGCCTCCCCCTCCTTGAACCTGTGTCAGTCGCGGTCGAACTATGTGGTTTGCCGGGGCAGCGATACAAAGTGGATTCTCGACTCCGGCCGCGACGCCATGGAGACAGACGGTGCCTTTCGTAGCGTATGCGGACGCTCTTTGGCCGAGTTCTCCGACGGGACTTCTAACACGATCATAGCCAGCGAGGTGATTGCCGGGCGGCCGGATGTGTTCCCCAGCGATTACCGTGGGATGTGGTCAAGGCCCAATATGGGCTGTTCGTCTTACACGCACCGCAATACGCCCAACACAAACGTCGGCGACCACGTGGACCCGCCGTACCTGTGCTTCGCGGGTCCCGGGATGCCCTGCGACACGGATCAGCCGACCGTATCGTACAGTCCCGGGTCTCACGTTGCGGCTCGCAGCCGGCATCCGGGCGGGGTGAATGCCGTGTGTTGCGACGGACACGTGGACTTTTGTGCCGACTCGATCGATTTGAACGTGTGGAAATCGCTCGCCACTATCGCCGGGGGCGCAGACGAAGTGATGGTGACTCCGTGAGGATTGCAGATTGTGAATTGCAAACCAAAAACTGCAAGATGATTCGGACCGCAACGTCTATTGCCGCGAGCGTTTGCACATGTTTGTCGATTGGCTGCCTGCTGGTTCTGGGTGGATGCGGCAAGGGCCGGCGTGAGGCCTTGGAGGGAACGGTCACGCTCGAGGGCAAACCGCTGGCCGCGGGCCGCATCACGTTCATCCCGCTGCCTGGCACTCTTGGCCCAGCGGCGGCCGGGAAGATCGTCCAGGGACGTTTCTCCATCCTGCCCAAGGAAGGCACGTTCCGCGGTACGTTTCGCGCCGAGATAACAGCCACGCGGAAAACCGGCCGGAAAGTGGAGGAGATGGGCGTGTTGTTCGACGAGACCGAGCAGATCATACCCGAGCGTTACAATGGCCAGAGCGAGCTAACCGTCAAGGTGCAACGGGACGGGCCGAACCGCTTTGAGTTCGCGCTCAGTTCGAAGTGAGCGGCCGGTCTGCACATTTTGCTTCACAATGAACTTGGAGCCCACATTTTTCACCCTCTTATTGATTGGAGACCAAAGATGCAGAAGCTGAAAATTGGGACGCCGGCGTTGTTGG
>CAZDHN010000782.1:0-2879 GCA_964505115.1 uncultured Planctomycetaceae bacterium | reverse complement strand
CCCTGGCCCCTGGCCCCTGGCCCCTGGCCCCTGGCCCCTGGCCCCTGGCCCCTGGCCCCTATTCCCTCGGTTTAACAATTTCAGTGCCGACGCCCTTGCTGGTGTAGATTTCCAATAGCAACGAGTGCCGTAGCCGGCCGTCGATAATGTGTACCTTGTGTACGCCCCGCCTGATCGTCTCCAGGCAAGCCTGCACTTTGGGGATCATGCCCGAGGCGATTGCCCCGCTTTCAATCAACTCGCTGGCCTGCCGCGTGGTAAGCGAGTGGACGAGCGAGTCGGGGTCGTCCTTGTCGCGCCGCACACCGTTGACGTCGCTGAGGAACACGAGCTTTTCCGCGTCCATCGCCTGAGCCACGGCCGTGGCGGCCGTGTCGGCGTTGACGTTGAGTTTCTCGCCCGCCTCGGTAATGCACATCGAAGGGATCACCGGAACCACGTCGTCGCTGCAAAGCTGTTCGATCTTCTCCCGGTCGACGTTGGTAACCTGACCAACGTGGCCCAGCTCGACCGGTTGCATTTCTGCGTCCAGGAGTTGAATCCGCTCGCCGAACAGCACGTTCGTGGTGCGGAAGTTCAGCGGTTGGGCCACGCCACCGAGTTCTTCGATCCGCTCTGCCAGCCGCTCGTTGACCTCGTAGCCCAATACTTGCTCGACGATTTCCAGCGTGGCGTCGTCGGTATATCGGCGTCCCTGAACGAACCGCGGCTGAATGCCCGCCGCTGCCATGCCTCGACTGATCGCCGCGCCACCGCCGTGAACGATGACGGGCCTCATGCCCACGGTCTCCATGAAGACCACGTCCAGGAGCAGGTGGTCCATGGCGGCCGGATCTTCCATCACGCTTCCGCCCAGCTTGATCACGGTGACCTTGCCGCGGAACTCGCGAATCCACTGAAGTGCTTCAAGCAGGACGTCGGCTTTTTGGATGGCTCTTTTCAACGACCCGTTCCCGCCGTATCAAGCCGCCGGTCTTATCCGGGCGACAGTCAGGAAAAAACAACCCCCGGCCAAACCTTTGCCCGGGGAAACCCCTCATTTTAGACTACACGGCCGGCGTGTCAACGGTCGGTGGCGAGGAAAGCGGCGGTAAGCGTTCGCCCGCGAGATCATACCGCGATTGTACGAGATCATACCGCGATTGTAATAGCCGCCTGCGGAAGCTGGCGGTTGCTTCACGGCTCGGTCACGTCGTCCAAGGGGGGACTGTTGTGGCGGCCGACCGCCAGCTTCCGCTAGCGGCTATTGTCGAATGACTGCGTGCCGTTTCGACGAATGCTCAAAACGAACTCGTCGCAACACGCGTGCCAGTAATATGTTGTGGAAATTATTGAATCGGCCACGGGGGCCACCTAACCCGCATTTCTCACCAGCCATCTACTCCGAGGACGGAAGTCCAGCCGTGGCTGCGTCGTGCGGCACGATTCATCCTCAACGTATTCACCAATACGCCTACGGATGAATCGCTTGCACTCCTTGCCACGACAGAACTTACGACCTCTCGTAACGATGTTGGTGAGAAATACGGGCTAACCTTTTGGGCGGTCTGGCGGTGGCGTCGGGTCAAGGCCGCGAAATGAATCGAGTGTCTTCTTGATCAGCGGCAGCACGTCGTCCTTGTCGGCGTCGAGATACTGGACAACGCAGGTGGCGGTGAAGTTCGCCCCGGAGAGCACGTAAGTCAGGCCGGTGTGGCCGTAGCCCTGCTTGTCGGTGTAGCGAACCATGATCCCTCGACCCGCCGCGCCGGTGAACTTGCGCGTGTGCGGCTTGCTCGTCTCTACCTTGTCGCTTATTTCCTCGAAGCTAGCAACCAGCGACTGCGACAACACGTCGAGCAATTCAGACTGAGCCTTCTCGTCGAACGGCTGGCCCATGTCGGTAGCAAGCATGCTGAAACCGAGTTCGTGACGGATTTGCACGGTTTGCAGGGGTTTCTTGCGATCCACGTCGACCCGGGCGAGCCGGTCGTAGTCGAACTGGCAGGTTGCCAGCCGCAACCGCTGCATGGGCGCCACCCAAATGGCCACTTCGTATTCAACCCCTGGTTTCTGGCTGCTTTTAAGCTTAGCTACCCGATTTTCCTCAACCGAGAAGTTTTCTCCGTTGATCATCAGTTCGTAGGTTACGGGAGCGGCGGTCGGTTCGGATCGCACCCAGCCGGGTGCGACAAAAACCACTGCAACAAACGCAGTTAGTGAAGAATTGGCTAACCGAATCATGGGGACCTCACCCGATAAACTACTCAAAGTGTAAGCGTACGACACGGTCACTGACAAAAGGGGCGAGGGATTAGGAGCGAGGGACGAGTGAAAGACTATCCGCCGGGGCTTTTCGCGCCCCCGATCCCTAATCCCCAATCCCTTAAATTTGTCGACTCCCACAGTCCATCGTACCAAGAGGAGGGCTGCCATGCCAAGAAACCTTACGGACTCCCCCTGGAATGAAGGCTGTGTTCGTGTCAAGATAGCATATAGTGGCGATTCATTCCTTTGGTCGGTTAGCCCCGGCTCGGTATCAGATAACCCCCATAATCAGATAACCCCCATAGATAAGCAATGGACGATATGAAGGTCTTCACCGGGCGAGCCCATCGCGACCTTGCCGAGAGTGTATGCGAGTACCTCGGCCTGCCGTTGGGGCGAGTCAGCACGGGCAATTTCCCGGACGGCGAAATCTCCTGCAAGATCGAGGAAGACGTGCGTGGCCGGGATGTGTTTCTGGTGCAGCCCACTTGCCCGCCAGTCAACGAAACCCTGATGGAACTCTTGATCATGATCGAGAGTTTCAAACGGGCCAGCGCCGAGCGGATTACCGCCGTGATACCATATTTCGGCTACGCGCGGCAGGACCGCAAGGATGAAGGCCGGGTGCCGAT
>CAZDHN010000781.1:0-2880 GCA_964505115.1 uncultured Planctomycetaceae bacterium | reverse complement strand
CCTCCAACCCCGGATAGCAGAAAATCACTTCGTCCAACGACTTGCAGGCCGGGTCGCCCGCCATGGCCGCTTCCACGTCCATTGCCAGTATTGCGCGCAAGTCGGGAAGCCGCTCAAGAAAGGCAATCGCCTTCTTCTGCCCCAGCGACTCGAAACACTCCCGCTGAGCCGGGTTGCAACTGGTGTTCTTGCCGGCGGCATGACAAAGGGATCGGGCGATTTGCAGCGCAAGCGTGTCGTGCAGCCGGTCTATCAGTTCGCCCACGTGATAGGTAACGTTGCCCGCGTGCAACCCGGCCCGACGACGGTAGCCCGGGTAGAGCACCTCCTTCAAGTCCTCCGTTGCCGCGATGACCTTCTCGTGGCTTGGCAACGGGCAGTGGCCCAAATGGTTGATGCTACCGAGTCCGAAGTAGGTTTGGACGATCCGATTCGTGAGGTCGGGTAGATTTTCTTTGAGTTGGAAATCGGTTGCCATGATAGATCGCTCCGCGTTGCAGCTTGGTGGAAAAGAAAGGGCGCACCATCTAATACAATAATAAGGGAAGGAGTCGGTGCGAGACAGGCGTATACGAGAGTGGTGTCCGGCCTAGGCCGGACAGCGACAGCGGCAGGGACGAGAAACGGCGAGCTGTCGCATGGGGGGGATCCCTGTCAGTTTTCTAGCGGCGCTGCGATGGACGACCGTCCAATTCAGGCCGGGTATGCCTGAGATTCTATTCGGCGCGGCCGGCGAAAGTTTATTGATAATTTGCAACTATCCCTTGTGTTTACCGCAATTACCCCAATGTCCCATGCTCCCTGGCTTCACTAATATAAAGCCGTGACCGGTGGTCGCGCTTGAGGTTTCGGAAAACCGCGTCCCCGTTGCCCCGCGCGCGACCACCGGTCGCGGCTTTATAGGTATTGCGGCAGCGAACTAATCCTGAAAAAAACTCCGGCGACTTGATCCAGGTCAAGTCCTTCCAACGGGCGGTGGCGTAAAATTAGCGCAAGATGGGAACGACAACCAACACTTCTGTTTTATGAGGAAGGGACCAGATATGTATTGTTTTCAGTGCGAACAGACGGCTAAGGGCACGGGCTGCACGGTCGCCGGCGTGTGCGGAAAAGATGCCCGAACCGCGGCACTTCAGGATCTTTTGATCCACGCCACGAAGGGTATTTCGATGTACGCACATCGGGCTGCCCAACTCGACAAGCGGGATTCGCGGATCGACGTCTTCGTGATCGAGGCGCTGTTCGCCACGATAACCAACGTCGATTTCGATCCCCAACGTCTGAGCCAAACGCTTCACGAAGCGGCCGCCATTCAGGCCAAGGCGAAGTCCCTCTACGAAAACGCCTGCGCCGAAGCCGACAAAACGCCCGAAACACTTGCCGGTCCCGCCGCCTGGACACTGGCCGACGACTTGGACGGCCTGGTCCGCCAGGGCGAGGAAGTGACCATAACCGGGCGACAGGCTGCTTTAGGTGAAGACGTGGCCGGGCTGCAGGAGCTTATCATATACGGCCTGAAGGGGTTGGCCTCCTATTTGGACCACGCTCAAATTCTCGGGCAAGACGACCCGCGGGCCTATGCCACGCTGCACGAAGCGCTCGATTTCCTGACCAAGGAGAACCCAACGGTCGACGAATTGGTCTCCTGGGCACTGAAAACGGGCGAATTGAACCTGAAGGCCATGGAATTGCTCGATGCCGGCAATACGGGCACCTTCGGCCATCCGGAACCGACAGCCGTCCGAGTTACGCCAGTCAAGGGAAAGGCTATCGTCGTCTCGGGCCACGATTTGGAGGATCTGGGCGAACTGCTGAAGCAGACCGAGGGCAAGGGCATCAACGTTTATACGCACGGCGAGATGCTGCCCTGTCTTGCCTATCCGGAGCTAAAGAAGTACAAACATCTGGTGGGACACTACGGCGGTGCCTGGCAGGATCAGAAGAAAGAGTTCGACGCCTTTCCCGGTGCGATTCTGATGACCACCAACTGCATCCAGAAGCCCAAAGAGGGCTACAACGACCGCATATTCACCAGCGGCCTGGTGGCATTTCCCGGCGTGAAACACATCGGGGCGGACCGCGATTTTTCGCCCGTCATCCAAGCCGCTCTGGCAGCGCCCGGCTTCGGCGAGGACATGCCCGAGAAGACAATTACCATCGGCTTTGCTCGCAACGCCGTGTTGGGCGTTGCCGACAAGGTAATTGAGGCGGTTAAGGGGGGCGCGATAAAGCACTTCTTCCTCATCGGCGGATGCGACGGCGCCAAGTCGGGTCGTAACTACTACACCGAATTCGCCCAAAAGGTGCCGGACGACTGCGTTATCCTTACGCTCGCCTGCGGCAAGTTCCGCTTCAATCGGCTGGAATTCGGCGATATCGGCGGCATTCCACGTCTGTTGGACATTGGGCAGTGCAACGACGCCTACTCGGCCGTCCAGATCGCCGTGGCTTTGGCCGGCGCCTTCGAGTGCGGCGTGAACGAACTGCCGCTGTCGTTTATCCTCAGTTGGTACGAGCAGAAGGCCGTCGCCATCCTGCTGACACTGTTGCACCTGGGCATCAAGAATATTAGACTTGGACCCAGCCTGCCGGCATTCGTGACACCGGCCGTCCTGCAGGTTCTCGTCGACAACTTCAATATAGCGCCGATCTCAACTCCCGACGAAGACCTTGCGGCTATCATAAACGATGAAATTCACACAATAGAACAGACGTATATGCTTGAATATCTGAAAGTTGTCAGTGAAACAGCTAATTCGCCTGTTGCGGAAGTGAAAATAAAGTTAGAAGAAGAACTCAAGGTTGCCAGTGCCGAAGGCGACGGCCCGGTCGATGCTGTTTACGAAGCAATAAGAAAAGCTACCGGACTTTCACCGAAGA
>CAZDHN010000780.1:0-2889 GCA_964505115.1 uncultured Planctomycetaceae bacterium | reverse complement strand
CCGCCACCGCCATGCTCTTCGGCCACGACATGGACGATTCCGCCTGGCTCTGAGCGAGGGGCGAGGGATGAGGGGGCCGAGCTGCGGCGTCCCCGCCGCGATTCATGACACCCCGGAAATAACCTCCCCGAGGACAGCCCGCTACGCGGACAGTGCGCCTTCTAGTCCCCCGGCCCTTGAACGACAGGCTGCCGATGGTAAGATGTCGGGAACTGTCAATCGAGGGCTGCTATTGATCTTTGCATAGTCAATGCGCGGCTCAAGGGGGTTCCGCCGGGGAACCGGGCTTCGCCCTCGGTCATTGGCCATGCAAGGATCAATAAATGATTCCAATCGATCTTTCCGGCAAAACGGCCGTGGTTACTGGCGGCGGCCAGGGGTTGGGGGCCGCAACGGCCGCCACGCTGGCTCGCGCCGGCGCGAATGTGGCGGTCAACTACTTCGCCGATCCCGAAGGGCTCAACCGCCGCCGGGCCGAGGAAACGGTGGGTGCTATCGGCACGCGGGCGGTTGCCATCGAGGCCGACGTTCGGCAGTTCGAGCAAGTCGAGACGATGATCGGCCAAGTGGTCGAGCGGTTCGGGCGGCTTGATATCGTGGTGAACAACGCCGGCGTGGTGCGCGATCGCACGCTAAAGAAACTTCCGCCCGAAGATTGGCAGACCGTTATCGACACCAACCTGACCGGCGCCTACAACGTCTCCAAAGCGGCCATCGCGAAGATCGCCGATGGTGGCCGGATCGTTAACCTGGCATCGATTTCCGCGTTTGTGGGCTTCTTCGGGCAGTCGAACTACGCGGCCGCGAAGGCGGGGGTCGTGGGGCTTACGAGGGTCCTGAGCCGCGAACTGGCCGGGCGCAACATTACAGTCAACGCCGTGTCGCCCGGGCTGGTGCTGACCGAGATGGGCCGAACCATTCCCGACCAGGTCCGGACCGAAATGCTCAAGTCGATCCCCTTGGATCGATTCGGGCAACCGGAAGAGATTGCCAACGTCATTCTGTTCTTGGCGAGCGAACTGGCATCTTACGTTACCGGGCAGGTGATCCACGTCAACGGAGGGTGGTGGGGATGACCTTGGCTCGAGACGCAAAACTCTGCTCGGCCGAACAGGCGGCCCAACTGATTGCTGACGGTCGGACCGTGGCGTCGGGTGGATTTGTCGGCGCCGGTGTGCCGGAAGCCCTCACTCGGGCGCTGGAGGAACGATTCCTGGCGACCGGCTCGCCTCGCGATTTGACGATCATATACGCCGCCGGCCAGGGCGACGGCGATAGCCGCGGGATAAACCATCTGGCACACGAGGGCCTGGTCCGCCGCGTGATCGGCGGCCACTGGGGCCTGGCGCCGCGGATGGGTAAGCTGGCCATCGAAGGGCGAATCGAGGCCTACAACTTCCCGCAAGGCGTGATCTGCCAGTTATTTCGCGACATAGCGGCCGGCCGGCCCGGCTGCATTACTCACATCGGCCTGGAAACGTTCATCGATCCGATCAACCGGGGTGGCCGGCTAAACGACCGCACGCCGTCGGGGCCGGTCGAGCGAATCGAGTTGGACGGCCGCGACTGGCTCTGGTACAAGTCGATGCCGATCGACGTGGCGTTCATCCGCGCCACGTCGGCCGATCCGCAAGGAAACCTCGTCATGGACGAAGAGGGGCTGTTCGGCGAGATGCTGCCGTTAGCCCAGGCCGCCCATAACTCGGGCGGAATCACGATCGCCCAGGTCGCCCGGCTTTCCGACCAGCTTGCCCCGCCCCAGCAGGTTCGCGTGCCGGGCATCCTCGTCGACCACATTGTGGTGGCCGAGCCGCAAGACCACCCGCAAACGTTCGAGCAGAGCGAGTTCAATCCGGCTTTTGTTACGGCCGCCCCTTCACCCGACATGTCGGGCGTGACGCTGGCGCCGATTCCGGCCGGCCCGCGGCGGATAATCGCCGCCCGGGCGTGCGATGAGATCCCCGACGGCGCGATTGCCAACCTGGGTATTGGAATGCCCGAGGGGCTGGCCAACATTGCGGCCGAACGGGGGCTGCTCGACCGCTTCACGCTCACGGTCGAAAGCGGTCCGATCGGCGGCATTCCGGCCGGCGGGCTGAGCTTCGGCGTGTCGGTGCATCCGCAGGCGATCATCGACCAGCCGGCCCAGTTCGATTTCTACGACGGCCGCGGCCTGGATTTCGCCGCGTTGGGAGCGGCTCAGATCGACGTCGCCGGTAACGTGAACGTCTCGCGGTTCGGCACTCGGCTGGCCGGCGTGGGCGGGTTCGTCAACATTACACAGACCGCCAAACGGTTGGTCTTCTGCGGCACCTTCACCGCCGGCGGGTTGGAGGTGGCCATGGAGGACGGGCAACTACGGATTGTCAGCGAGGGGCGAGTGCGCAAGTTCGTCGACCGGGTCGAGCAGGTATCCTTCAGCGCGAGTCACAGCCGCCGGATGGGACAAGAGGTGCTTTACGTTACCGAGCGGGCCGTCTTCCGGCTGGCCGACGAGACGCTCGAATTGATCGAAGTCGCGCCGGGAATCGATCTGGAAGAGCAGGTGCTCGCACTGATGCCCTTCCGGCCGATCATCCAATCGGTCAGCCCCATGCCGGACCATGTATTCGAACCACCTAGTACTCAGTAACACCGTGCTTGAGGGGTGCCACTGGCGTTTCGCCAGTGCAATTCAAATCGAAGCTTGCTCGCGATTATTCCAGGAGATCGTTGCACGTATGTGCGGCCACAAATGGGTCTACGCGGAACGGTTCTAGGAACGCCAACGAACAAGCTCCGGACTAATCAGCACTGGCGAGACGCCAGTGGCACCCTGCGCAACCGCCAGCTTCCGCGGGCGGCTATTGCGACCAATGTGGCGGTCCGATCCGGCCCACTCAAACCTCT
>CAZDHN010000779.1:0-2889 GCA_964505115.1 uncultured Planctomycetaceae bacterium | reverse complement strand
ACGTAAACGTCGGGCCTAATACCGCCTTCGGCGGCGAAGGGCCGTAAACGACCCTCTGCTATCCTGCCTCTCGCATGACCATCACCCACTAAGATTCCTGAAGAACCACTTTGATTGACCGTTCACGGCCCCCAGTTCTCATTCACCGAACAATCTTCACCCGACGAATGATTTCTCTGGCCTGATCGGAATCGGTCCCGGCGAGAACAAGATACTTCCGGTCGCCGATCGAGACAGTGGCGGACTCGCGCTCCGACCGGAACGGCACCCGCGTGCCAAACGGTCGCATGACGGCCAGCCGATCTTCGCCCAGGGGCAATTCGAGTTTCACGTCGTCACCCGTCGCCCAGATGAGGACGTAGGTGTCGGCGGGTTGCATGGCACGGCGAAAACTGTAAGCCTTGACGGCGCCGCCGGGCAGGCCGGGAATCTCGTTGATCGCGACCAATTCGTACCGTCCTCGCTCGTTGACCAGCAGGTGGTGTTCCCGGCGGTCGGCGAGAATTGCACGCTGGGTAGCGGTCAGATTGCGATTTGCACGGCAGTTGTTCCAAATCCCGCGCTGCTGGTAGCAAGAGACGTAATGTGCATGCTCCGGGCGGACGTTTCTGAGCAATTCTCGCTGGGCGTCGGTGAGATGGTTTCCGAGCCGCGCGTCTTCCCAGGTCTTCATCGCGTCGAAGCAATCGTCCCGCCGGGGGTTCGACGCAATATCGTCCAACGCTACTCTCAGGGAAATTGGGCAATCCCACGCCGCCGCTCGGCCGAGCACGTACTCCCAAACGTCGGGGCCCGCATAGTCGCTCTTGCCGCTCTTGCCACGGCCGAATCGGCCCAGCCAGCCGAAGTCGATACGCGAAAAGTCCTTCGCCCGCGCGGCGGCGGTCGGGCAGGGCATCAGGCGGCAGAAATCCTTCATGCCTTTCGCCGGGGCGACGATGTCGTAGGCGTTGCTTCGCGTGATCATGTGCCAACTGAAGTGAGTGTAGTGGGCCGCCTCGCATACGGGTGGCGGCGGCTTCAGAAGGCGAAAGACGCGGTGCTGCGCGGAGGCGACGTGATACCAAAACGGTTCGTGGACGTCCTCGGCACCGTCGAAATAGACCATCTCGTAAGGACCCGTTTGCTGGTAAATGTCGGCGATTCGCCGAGCGGTCTCGTCCTGGATGTCGGTCTGTTGGTCGTAGCGAATGAAGGCGACCCAGGTATCCACGTCCAACAGCCCGAGCGGATCGCCTTTGCGGTGAGCGGCCGCCGTGGTATCCAAGTGACCGCGCAGGCAGCCGGTGAACTGGAAGACCGGTTTGGTCGTGTAGTTTGTGTAGGCGATCAACTCGTCGCCCACTTTGAGGAGCCGTCGGCCCTTGTCCAATGTGCAGCCTTCGGGGTTCTCGCTGACCGACAGCGTCTCGGCCTTGGCATCCACGGCTTTGGCTAGCGTGAACGTACGAACCTTGTGGAGCCGGTCGTCGGGGACGGGAGTCACGTAAGGGTCATTCTTGCGTGCTTTGCTGTAGTGGATGTGCAACCCCAGCTCGAGGCCCGCGCGTCGGATCGCCCCGGTCATCTTCTTCAGGTCGGCCATGCCGCGCGGGAAGCTGGAATTCCACTGAAAATGCCCGGCGCCCTCGGCAAAGGCGTTGTAAGAGAACAAGATCATCCGGAAACCGCCCCGTTTGGCCAAACGGATGTACTCGCCGATGTTCTCCGGCGTGGGACGCGCGGCCCAGAGGTAAGAATGCCGCTGGCTGGGCCGGCGGCGGTGCATCGCGCCGGCGGGCATGTTGAAATCGCGCTCGACGATCGCCATGGCGTCGAGAAACTTCTCCTTGGGATCACGGCATCCGAACAGTACGGCGGTTGCTCCCGGAAAGCCGACTTCCTTTTCGGCGGTGGCTCGCATCAATACGTGCTCGCCGTGCTCTTCCATCTCGGCATTGGTCTGGAGATTGCCGGCGCAGAGGCAGATCCCAAAGTGATCGTCATAGGCCACGTCGACCCAATGGCCCAGATACGGCAGCTTCTTGACGCCAAGCCGAAACAGGTCGATGCGGTCGATGGGGTCGCCTTTGAGGGCGAGCAGCTCCAGCGCCAGGTAGTCCCGCTTGGCGGTCACGCGATACTCCGCCACGACGTTCGCCGCGCCGAAGTCGATCGAAAGCCTGTCTCCGGACAGGCTCACCCGGGTTGCGGGATACGAGCGTCCTCCCTGATAAATCCATCGCCCGGTCGAGGCAGCGTGTTTCCCGGAAGATGCCGGGACCGCTCGTCCGCCGCGGTAGACCTTGGCCACCGGTTGCGGATTGGTCGGCGAGGCACATTCGGTGCCGACGGGTTTGGACGCGAGGCTCTTGAGCATCCCATTCTCTTTGATTTCGAGCCGCAGGTTGTCGGTTTGGAGAACCACTTGGGCCGTTGCCACGGGTTGAAGCGTCGCGGCGGAAAACAAACCGGCAATCAGAATTCGGAGCATGGTGTTTATCCTTTCCAGCTTGGAGGGGTACATGGCGAACGCGCGGATCAAGACCCTATCACGCCTCCCAATAGTTGCTTTGCCATTGCCGTATCTACAAATCCTCGGCGGATATCCGTGACGTGAATCGGAACACCCAACTTCCGCTATCTTGTGTCTCAGCCCTTGGAGGTAGCTGGATACGAGTGCTTTCGAGGCATTGGCTCGGTCAAGCCGGTAGTCTACCACACCAAACCGTGTGATTACCAGCACTTGTGACCGGTTTGCCTTTGGAAGCAGGCTCGGGTATTTCAGAAAACTTCCTGGCTGGCGTTCGTCGTCTCACAGGCCGGTTCACCGGTCTTTTCCGCCGAAGGCGGTATTATTGATCTTTGCATAGTCAATGCGCGGATCAAGGGGGTTCCGCCGGGGAACCG
>CAZDHN010000778.1:0-2900 GCA_964505115.1 uncultured Planctomycetaceae bacterium | reverse complement strand
TTCTTGCCTGGGTGCGGTAGCACCGGTTTGGTTGGCGGCCCTGCCGCCCTATGAAAGTATTGCATATTTTGGGCTGGGAGAGAGTCTGGATGGCCCCCGTACTACTAACCTCAAAGATCCTTGGGCTTTTGACAAAGTTCAGCGATTAGTGGCGGGTGGGTTCTTGCCTGGGTGCGGTAGCACCGGTTTGCTTGGCGGCCCTGCCGCCCCCGTGGTAGGGATGGCACCGAAAACACCGATTCTTTCCACTTGACCAGCCGGCCGTCGCGAACCAGAATGTAACGTTCCGTGTCAGCTTGTGGTGGATTCCATCAGTACCCCCCCTTTCACACAACCCCCTTTCCTGAAACTCTAGCCACGCAAGAGCGCATTCATGCCCGCTTCCAGCCGGGTCCCCGACAAATCGGGCCGTTTTGGGCCCTTTGGGGGCCGTTATGTGCCCGAAACACTCACCCGAGCCCTCGATGAACTGTCGGCCGAGTACGACAAAGCCTTGCGCGACCCGTCGTTTCAGGCCGAACTGGACGATCTGTTCGCCAACTACGTGGGCCGGCCGTCGCCCCTGTATTTCGCCGAACGGCTCAGCCGGCAGGCCGGTGGGGCAAAAATCTACCTCAAACGGGAGGACCTCAACCACACCGGCGCCCACAAAATCAACAACACGCTGGGGCAAACCCTGCTGACCAAGCGGATGGGTAAACCCCGGGTGATTGCCGAGACGGGGGCCGGCCAGCACGGCGTGGCCACGGCAACCGCCTGTGCGCGGTTTGGGTTGGAGTGCGTCGTTTACATGGGCGAGGAAGATATCCGCCGGCAGAGACCTAACGTCTTCAGCATGAAACTGTTGGGGGCCGAGGTCCGGCCGGTAACCAGCGGCTCGCGGACACTCCGCGACGCCATCAACGAGGCCATGCGCGACTGGATGAGTTCCGTCGAAACCACCCACTACCTGCTCGGCTCCGTGGTCGGGCCGCATCCGTTCCCGATGATCGTCCGCGATTTCCAATCGGTTATCGGCCGCGAGACGCGAAGCCAATGCCTCGACCGCTTGGGACGCCTGCCCGACCTCATCGTCGCTTGCGTGGGCGGAGGCAGCAACGCCGGCGGTATGTTCTACCCGTTCATCGAGGATAAGGACGTAGCCATGGTCGGCGTGGAGGCGGGCGGACGCTCGGCGAAGATGGGCGATCACGCCGCGCCGCTCTGCTTCGGCCAGCCGGGCGTGCTGCACGGAAGTTTCAGCTACGTCATGCAGGATGAAGACGGACAAACCAGCGACGTGCATAGCGTCTCGGCCGGCTTGGACTATCCGGGCACCGGACCGGAACATAGCTACTGGAAAGAGACCGGCCGGGTCAGCTACACCAACGCGACCGACGACCGGGTGCTGCGGGCTTTCGACGCCCTGGCCAAGGCCGAGGGAATTCTGCCCGCCCTGGAAAGCTCGCACGCCGTAGCCGAGGCGATGCGTCTGGCGGCCAAACGGAAACCGGACGACATCGTGGTCGTCTGCCTCTCCGGACGCGGCGACAAAGACGCCGAGGAAATCGCCCTACTAACGGATGCGAAGTAGGAAGTCGGAAATCTGACCGCTATCAACTATCAACTATCAACTACCCACTATCCACTACATGCCATGTCCGCTATCGACACACTCTTCAGCAACCTTCGCGCCTCGGGGCGCAAGGCGTTCATGCCGTTTGTAACGGCGGGCGATCCCGATCTGGACTTCACGGCCGACGTGCTTCGCCAACTGGTCCAGCGCGGCAGCAGCATCTGCGAGTTGGGTATCCCCTACAGCGATCCGATTGCCGATGGGCCGGTGATCCAGGCGTCGTACACGCGGGCGTTGGACCAGAAGATCAAACTAAGCGGCATCCTCCAGATGCTGGCCGGCCTGACGCCCACGCTCTCCGCGCCCGTGGTGACGATGGCCAGCTATTCGATCGTCTATCGGCATGGGCTGGAGGAGTACGTGGCCCAAGCGAAGGCGGCCGGCGCGGCCGGCGCCATCGTGCCCGACCTGCCGGCCGACGAATCGGCCGAGTTGGCGAAAATTTGCCGCCGGGAGGATTTCAGCCTGATCCAACTGATCACGCCCACCACGCCGCGCGATCGGGCACGGCGGATAGCCGAGCGGACGACCGGGTTCATCTATTACGTATCGGTGGCCGGCATAACGGGCGAGCGTCAAGAGCTTCCGCCGGAACTGGTCGACAGCGTGTCCTGGCTTCGCGAGCAGACCGACCTGCCCATCTGTATCGGCTTCGGCATCAGCCGCCCCGAACACGTGCGAATGCTCGCGCCCGTATCCGACGGCCTGATCGTCGGCTCGGCCATCGTCCGCCGCGTGGCGGAAGCTTCCAGCAAGCCCCGCGCCGAAGTCCTGGCCGAAATCGGCGATTACGTGGCCGAGTTGATGGCGGCGATGGAGTAGCGTTCCATAAAGCCGCGACCGGCGGTCGCGCCGGGTGCCACTGGCGTTTCGCCAGTGCCGGTTAGTCCGGAGCTTGCTCGTCGGCGTTCCCGGAGCCTGCTGCGCGTCTACCGATTTGTAGCCGCACGTTTGGAGCAGGAAACTACAAGCCCGGGGCTCAAACGCACTGGCGAGACGCCAGTGGCACCCATCACCGTGACTGATACAGACCACTAGCGGTCATTGGACATTGCTTTGTATTGAATCGGCCGCCTCAATACTCGCGCGGGTTGATTCTCCCTTGTACGCGGCTGGGGAGGCATTGGATGCGGAGGAAGCCTTCGGCGTCGGTCTGGTTGTAGGAGCCGCCGCCTTCCATCGTGGCGATGCCTTCGTCGTAGAGGCTGTTCGGACTCGATCGGTCGGCGACCATCACGTTGCCCTTGTAGAGGTTCAGGCTCACCCGGCCGCTGACCGGCTTCTG